>NZ_JAALGV010000106.1:0-10501 GCF_011174875.1 Acinetobacter sp. GFQ9D191M | reverse complement strand
GTAAGTGTCAACAGACCCTAAATTACATTGGTTTATAAATTATTTTTTAAATATTCAAAATAATACTTGAATGTAAGTTTAACTGATATTATCTTAAACCTCATCAGGACATAAACAAACATCAAGGAGCAACACATGTCTTATCAAAACCGCTGGCAAACTGTTGACGTACAAGTGGATGCAGGCATTGCATGGGTAACCTTAAACCGCCCAGAAAAGAAAAATGCAATGAGCCCAACATTGAACAAAGAAATGATCGATGTACTCGAAACTCTAGAATTAGACCCTGAAGCACGTGTACTTGTTTTGACCGGCGCCGGAGATTCCTGGACAGCTGGCATGGACTTAAAAGAATACTTCCGCGAAGTCGATAATCAACCAGAGATCTTCCAAGAACGTATTCGCCGTGATGCATCTCGCTGGCAGTGGCATCTGCTTCGTTTCTATTCAAAACCAACAATTGCTATGGTAAACGGTTGGTGTTTTGGTGGTGGTTTCTCTCCACTTGTCGCATGTGATCTTGCCATTGCAGCAGACGAAGCAACCTTTGGTTTATCTGAAATCAACTGGGGTATCCCACCGGGCAACCTGGTAAGCAAAGCAATGGCAGATACTGTGGGTCACCGTACTTCGATGTACTACATCATGACGGGTAAAACCTTCTCAGGTGTTGAGGCTGCCAATATGGGCTTAGTGAATAAGAGTGTTCCACTTGCGCAACTTCGTGCTGAAGTAACTGAACTGGCTAACAACTTACTTGAGAAAAACCCGGTTGTACTACGTACCGCGAAAAATGGTTTCAAACGTTGCCGTGAACTGACTTGGGAACAAAACGAAGATTACTTATATGCAAAACTGGATCAATGTAATCATCGTGATGATGAAGGTGGTCGTGAACAAGGTCTGAAGCAATTCCTTGATGACAAGTCAATCAAGCCAGGTCTTCAAGCTTACAAACGCCCTGCTTAAGCAGTCTCAATACACATTCGTCATGATGGACATGTAAGGAAACATTTGCCATGCAAAACGTACAGTTACTTATTCACGGTCAATCCGTTGCAGCAAGCTCAGGACAAACTTTTGAAAGAATCAGCCCGATCGATGGCTCGGTTGCATCAATCAGCGCTGCTGCAACTTTATCGGATGTTGATCGTGCGATCGAATCCGCACACGAGGCGTTTAAAACATGGTCTGCCCTTTCTCCAACAGACCGTCGTTTAAAATTACTCAAAGCGGCGGACCTGATGGATCAAAAAACTGAACAATTTATTCAGACTGCGATTCATGAAATAGGTTCAACTGCAACGTGGTATGGTTTTAATGTTCACCTTGCGGCCAATATGCTACGCGAAGCTGCAGCTATGACCACACAGATTGATGGTAGTATTATTCCATCAGATGTACCAGGCAACATGGCGATGGGCATTCGCGTACCCTGTGGTGTCATCGTCGGGATGGCACCATGGAATGCCCCTGTGATTCTTGCCACACGTGCATTAGCTATGCCGCTTGCCTGTGGCAACACTGTGGTTCTTAAAGCATCTGAAGCATGCCCTGCAACACATCGTCTAATTGGAGAAGTGTTACATGAGGCAGGGATCGGAGATGGGGTAGTCAATGTCATCACTCATGCGGCCCAAGATGCCCCTCAAATTGTGGAACGCTTAATTAGCCACCCACTGACCAAGCGTATTAATTTTACCGGTTCAACCCATGTGGGCCGAATTATTGCTGAAACAGCAGCTAAATATTTAAAACCGGTCCTGCTCGAACTTGGTGGAAAAGCACCTGTAATTGTGCTTGATCAGGCTGACCTAGATGAAGCTGTCAATGCCGTAACCTTCGGTGCTTTCTTTAACCAGGGTCAAATCTGCATGTCCACAGAACGTGTTCTGGTAGAGGAAAAAATTGCGGATATCTTTATCGAAAAACTCGTGGCGAAAGTCAAAACTATTCGCGCTGGCAATCCACTTGAGAGTGATGCCCCACTTGGTGTGCTGGAAAGCTTAAAAGCAGCTGCACGTATTGGAAAGCTAATTGAAGATGCACGTGAAAAAGGTGCAAATTTACCACTCGGTTTGGACATCGACGGTGCTATCATGCAACCTACGATCGTGGTCAATGTCACTAAAAATATGCAGATTTATGCCGAAGAATCGTTCGGCCCTGTGTGCACGGTACAACGCTTTAAAACTGTTGATGAAGCGGTTGAACTGGCAAATGATTCCGAATTTGGTTTATCTGCAGCTGTGTTTAGCCAGGATTTAGCACAGGCGCTTGCTGTAGCAAAACGGATCGAATCTGGGATCTGCCACATCAATGGCGCGACTGTACACGATGAAGCACAAATGCCGTTTGGTGGTGTAAAACAAAGTGGTTACGGACGGTTTGGAAGTAAAGTCTCTGTTACTGAATTTACCGAATTACGTTGGGTGACTATACAAACAAGCCCACGTCACTACCCGATCTAACGAAAATACAAAGAGTTGACATGAGGTCAACTCTTTTCGTGGGAAAAGAATAGATAAAAATACATGGAGTAATAACAATGGCACGCGTGACAGTTCAATCGCATAAATATCCTGAACGTTTTGTTAAATTAGGCAGTCATGAAACACATTTTGAATATAAGAACGGCACCTTATATATTTCTCCAAAAGAAAAGCTCAAGCCTTACCCACAAAAATTAACTGACCGTTTACTTCAATATGCAGAGACACATCCGAACCGCATATTTGCTGCAAAACGTGATAGTTCAGGTCAATGGATTGAACTGACATATGCCGAAACAGCAAATCGTGCATGGCGTATTGCACAAAGTTTAAAACAATATTCACATTTATCGACTGAACGTCCTATCGTCATTTTATCTGGCAACGATTTGGAGCATCTCACCCTATCCATGGGGGCAATGCTTGCAGGGATTCCTTTTTCCGCGGTTTCCCCAGCTTATTCTTTAATTTCCAAAGATTTTGGCAAACTCAAACATATCTTTGATGTCCTTACACCTGGTTTAGTTTTTGCCAATGATGGGGATGCTTTTGCGACTGCCATTGAGCACTGCCGTAATGCTGATGATATTGAAGTAGTCACTACATCTGGTCAGTGTGGTGGTCAAGCATGTACCTCCTTTGCAACACTGCTTGATTCTGAAATCAATGATATCAAGGCCCACTATGCCACGATTGATGAACATCAAATTGCCAAATTTTTATTTACCTCTGGCTCGACCAAAATGCCAAAGGCAGTGCCGACCACACATTTGATGCTCTGCACCAATCAGCAAATGTTGCTGCAAACTTTCCCAGAATTTGAAGATACACCACCGATTTTGGTCGATTGGTTAGCATGGCATCATACCTTCGGTGGCAGCCATAATGTCGGAATCGTACTTTACAATGGCGGCACGATTTATATTGATGATGGCAAACCGGTGCCAGGGAAAATGGAAGAAACCATTCGTAACCTGAAAGAAATTGCACCAACGGTATATTTAAATGTACCGAAGGGTTGGGAAGAAATCACGGTAGCACTTGAACAGGATGAAGAACTCCGTGAAAAATTCTTTAGCCGTGTCAAAGTGTTGTTTTTTGCTGGGGCTGCACTATCTGAAGCAGGCTGGAACCGTCTAGATCAGATTGCACAAGACCATTGCGGTGAACGCATCCGTATTATGAGTGGTTTAGGCATGACAGAAACTGCGCCCTCTTGTGTATTTACTACAGGTCCTAAAGTCATGGCGGGCTTTATTGGTTACCCAGCGCCAGGCTGTGAAGTCAAACTGGCACCATGTGGTGACAAACTTGAATTTTGTGTTCGCGGCAAAAATGTCATGAAACATTATTGGCGTCTACCTCAAGAACAGCAGGCTGATATTTTCGATGAAGAAGGATTTTATCGTACTGGCGATGCCGTAAAGCTTGTTGATCCAAACGATCCAAGCCAAGGGCTGATGTATGACGGACGTATTGCCGAAGACTTTAAACTCAATACCGGTACCTTTGTTAATGTAGGCACCTTGCGGAATAAAGTCCTGATTAATGGCAATCTACTGATTCAAGATGTCTGCATTACCGGTTCCAATCTGAATGCGATTGGGTTTCTGATATTCCCGAAACTTTCAGCTTGTGCTGAATATGCCGGTTTAGATCTTAAACACGTGACAGCCCAAGAAGTATTGAGCCACCCTAAAGTACAGCAATGGTTTAAACAATTCCTGGTGGACTTCAATAAAGACGCCACTGGCAGTTCAAATACTGTATCAATGCTGTATTTAATGATAGAAGCTCCACAGCTGGATGCCGGTGAAACCACTGACAAAGGCAACTTAAATCAGAGTGGCATTTTGAAACGTCGTGCTGGCATGGTGCAGGAACTCTATGAAAAACACGTTAATAATCCACTAATTATTCGTATTCCAACCCTTAAACAATAAGCCCTTACCCTGAGTTTAGCAGCGCTTTTTATAGCGCTGCTTGGGCATTTGCATCCAAATTAAGGATAATTCTATGCAAAAAGATAGTGATTTCGAGCTGTTTCGTGATAATTATCAACGTTTTTTAGCAGAACACGTTGCACCATTTTATGAAACTTGGGAAGAACAAGGCTTAATCCCACGTGAACTATGGCACAAGCTTGGGGAAAATGGCTTTTTATGTGTTGATGTCCCTGAAGAATACGGGGGCTTTGGTGCGCCGATTCACTATTCACAAATGCTGGTGCAAGAAACCGCCAAAGCCGGTTTTACTGCCTTGGCAGTTGGTATTGGAGGACAAAGCGAACTTGTCTCCCCTTATATCCAAAATATTGGTAGCGAAGAACAAAAACAATATTGGTTACCCAAGATGGTCTCAGGTGAAGTGGTCACCGCGATCGCAATGACGGAAGCCAATGCTGGTTCCGATTTACAAGCAATTCGCACCCAAGCCATTTTAGATGGCGATCATTATGTGGTGGACGGTTCTAAAACCTTTATTTCCAATGGACATCATGCCGACTTAATCGTACTGGTTGCAAAAACTGACCCGCAAGCACGCGCCAAAGGCATTTCCATTTTACTCGTTGATGCTCATTTAGAGGGAGTGAAAAAAGGACGCAGTCTGAAAAAAATTGGACTACATGCCCAAGACACTGCTGAACTGTTTTTTGACCAAGTTCATGTACCTAAAAATCAACTTTTGGGTCAAGAAGGCCACGGTTTTAGCTATCTGATGCAAGAATTGCCACGCGAACGTCTCAGCATTTCACTTATGGCACTTGGATCAATCCAAGGGGCTATCGACATTACTAAAGAGTATGTGCTTGAACGTAAAGCCTTTGGTCAAGCTTTATCGCAATTCCAGAATACACGTTTTGTGCTTGCACAAGCGCAAATTAAAGCGCTTGCAGCTGAAGCATTTGTTGAACGCTGTAAAGACCTATATAGCAAAGATGCCCTAAGTGTGACTGAAGTGGCCGCATTGAAGTGTTTTATTACTGACACCCAATGTGAAGTCATTGACCAGCTCCTACAGCTCTTTGGGGGCTACGGCTATATGCAGGAATATCCAATTTCGCGCTTCTTCGTCGATGCGCGTGTGCAAAAAATTTATGGGGGAACCAATGAAATTATGAAGGAGATCGTAGCACGCGAACTCTTGGGGAAATAAAACACGCATGACTTAAAAACAATATTTTCAATAATGTTTCAGGATGAAATAATGATGAAAAATTTATGGATCACACCGTTTTTACTTTTAACTACACCTGCTTTTGCCAATAGTTTTATTGAGCAAAGTAAAGTGGATTTAACGGCTCGTAACTTCTACTTCGATCGCGATTTTCAGGTTGAAAACCGTTATCCGGCACTCCGGGACTGGAGCCAAGGCTTCATTTTAAAAGCCCAGTCAGGTTATACCGAAGGCCCTATTGGATTTGGTATCGACATTTTGGCCACTGCCGGGTTTAAGCTGGATGCTGATGCAAAGTATGGTGGTACAGGAAACCTGCCACGTAATGCCAGAACCAATGAGCCAGCAGATCAATATGGGGAAATTGGGATCACCGCAAAAGCCAAAGTTGCTCAAACTGAAGTCCGCGTCGGTACATTACAACCGATGACACCAGTACTTGTCGGTTCCCCTGCCCGCCTGTTACCTCAAACCTATCGCGGGGTTGCAGTTCAGTCTAAAGATGTGCAGGGTCTCGATTTACAAGCCTCCTATATAGACAAGGTTAATCATCGTGATTCGACCAATTATGAAAACATTAAAATCTCCGGGGTGAACGGCCGTTATATATCAGCTGAAACAGACCATTTGTACTATCTCGGTGGCCATTATGATCTCAATAATTATCCACTAAAACTTACCGCTTTCCATATGGATGTCGATGATCTATATCATCAATCATTATTGGGCGTCACCTACAAGCATGCCTTTAATGAGGATACCGCACTGACCAGCCAGCTACGTTATTATATGAGTGATGCTGATGGTGCTGCCAAAGCAGGTAAAGTAGATAACAATCTAATCCATAGCCACTCAGAGCTAAAGCATCAAAACCATAAATTTATTCTTTCGACTTTCCATCATCTAGGTGACACGGCCTTTCCTTATCTAACTGGCGGTGAAACAGGCTTAACCATCGATACATGGACCGGCGAATTCTTAAATGCCAAAGAACGTGTTTATAGTGCCCGTTATGAATATGACTTTAAAGATTATGTTCCGGGTTTACGTTTTATGACTCGTTATACCCATGGTAGCAATATTTATGCGCCGCAACTCGGAGGCACCGATTTTGAGGAAGATGAACTCGACTTTGACATAGGTTATACCGTGCAAAATGGCCCACTGAAAAACCTTGGGCTACGTGCACGTTATGCAATTTATGATAATGATATGCCGATTACTGCCAATATTAAACCGGCTAATGAAACCCGTATCAACATCGACTACACATGGAAATTTAAATAATTCAAAACGAGAGGTTCTGTCACACATAGAACCTCTTTTTATTTCGGGAAATTCATCATGAAAAAAGTTGTAACGCTACTCTGTGGAATTTGTTTCATTGGTCTGACTCATGCCGAAACGCAATATAGCCCTCCACCTATTCAGCTTGAGCCTTTAGCAAAATTTAGTGTTGATTTAAATGCGCCTGTTTGGGAATTAGGCACGACCAGTGATGCAGGTAAACGCCGAATTATTCCCATTACAGGTGGGACATTTGAAGGCAAATCCCTTAAGGGCCGCATTTTAAATAATGGTGCAGATTGGCAAATCGTTGACAGTAAAGGACTGGCCATTATTGATACACGATATTTGTTAGAAACCGATGACGGTGCGCTTATTTACCTTCAAACCAAAGGTTACCGCCATGGCTCGGCAGAGACGCTAAAACAGCTTGCCCAAGGCAAAGATGTGGACCCGAAAAACTACTATTTCAAAATTACCATGCAGTTTGAAACCAGCTCACCAAAATATTCATGGCTCAATCAGACCGTTGCGGTAGGCAGTGCAATGCGCTTGGGTAAAGCAGTTATTTATGATGCCTATACCCTGAAATAATAATTTTTATAACACCTACAAAAAGGATGGAGCCTTCATTATGGATCAAAAAACTTTAGAACACTTACCGCCCATCCATCACCATTTGGGTGGACATAATATCCATTGGAATGACCAAAACACTGAACTCACCATCCACTACACGGCGCTAGAAAGTTTTACCAATCCACGCGGCACCGTTGAAGGCGGCATGATCTGCGCCATGCTTGACGATGTGATGGGACTTTTTGCATATCTCGCCTATGACCGTAAACCCGCCACCACCATCAATTTAACGATGGATTTTTTAAAGCCCTGTGCTGTGGGTGAAGTCATTACAAAATGCCGATTCATTAAACAAGGCAAAACCGTACTGAATCTCGAAAGTGAAGCTTGGCAAAACAACAAAATGATTGCACGAAGCACAGCTAATTTTTTGGTTTTAGATTAATTGCAAACATTCATTCAATAAGGAGATGAATAAATGAATTACACCAACAATAAACGAATTTTGACCCGCTCCGCTTTGGTTCTTGCCATGCTTAGTTCTTTGGCAGGCTGTGGAAGTGATAATGATGACACAATGGTTCCGTCAACAACCAAACCACCGCAGTTATCTCCTGCTGTTGGCGTAAAAATGACAGGAAGCTGTTCAGACTTAATCGGATTTCATTACAACAATACCGTTATTAGCTCAGCTACCCTTCAAGAAGCAGGTACATTGACTGTCGCCAACAAACCGATTGGTGCACATTGTTTGGTCAAAGGTTATATGGATCAACGGGTAAGCCCTGTCGATGGACAAACTTATCAAATTGGTTTTGAAATGCGCTTACCAATAGACTGGAACGGCCGTTTCCTCTATCAAGGTAATGGCGGAACCGATGGCAATTTAGTCCCTGCCACAGGTCAGGTCGGCAGCGGCGGTCCACTCACCAATGCCCTACATGATGGTTTTGCGGTCATTTCTTCCGACGCAGGACATAATGCTTCACAAAATCCAATGTTTGGTTTAGACCCTCAAGCCAGAATTGACTACGGTTATGGTGCAATTACCAAACTCACGCCTATGGCAAAAAATCTAATTAAAGCCGCATATGGTAAATTGCCAGACCGCTCCTATGCAGGCGGTACATCTAACGGTGGGCGTCATGCCATGATTGCTGCAACTCGTTTGGGTGATCAATATGATGGAATTTTGGCAAGTACACCAGGTTTTCACTTACCTCGTGCAGCTGCGGCTCAACTCTATACAGCACAGCAGCTCCGTCGTGTCGCAACAGATGAAAATGACCTAAGTACCGCACTTACTCTTCCAGAGCGTAAAGTTTTAGCAAAAGCGATTTTAGATCGATGCGATGCCTTGGACGGTGTCGCAGATGGACTAGTTCAAGATGTCGAGGCTTGCCGTACGGCTTTTGATATTCATAAGCATGTACCCGTTTGCTCAAGCACAAGAGATGGTACTTGTTTAAGCACCGAACAAATTGATGTATTAGCCAACATTTACCGTGGTCCTGTAAACTCTGCTGGACAAGCGCTCTATGCAACCCAGCCTTTCGACCCCGGTTTAGTCGGTAGTAACTGGGCAAGCTGGAAATTCGAATCTTCGGTGGGAACAGCACGTGACCCCGTTGCAGTCGGCATTCTTTTTCAAGTCCCACCAGACCCAACCGTGACTCAAAACTCTAGACAATTTGCCTTTAATTTTAACTTCGATACCGACTATCCAAAACTCTCGGCAACCAATGATGTGTATACCGAAAGTTCGATGTCTTTCATGATGCCACCCGATGAACTCAATCTAGATAAACTCCGTAATCACGGTGGAAAAATGATTGTGGTACAAGGCACAGCAGATGGCGTTTTCTCTGTAGATGACACCCAAAATTGGTACGATCAACTCCTACAACACTATAAAAATGATGCGAAAGGTACAGCGCCTGAATTTGCGCGTTTCTTTAGAGTTCCGGGTATGAACCATACCCGTGATGGCATTGCGACCGACCAATTTGACGCATTGACTGCTTTAGTTAATTGGGTGGAATATGGGCAAGCACCTGACAAAATCATTGCAACTGCACGCGGTGCAGGTAACCCGAGTGGTCAAGTGAATACTGAACTTCCTCAAGACTGGGCGCCTGACCGCACCCGTCCACTTTGCCCTTACCCGCTGATTGCCCGTTACAATGGTCAAGGCGATAGCGAAAAAGCCGAAAACTTTAGCTGTAAATAACACCCAAAAAATTAAAAGAGAGCTAAACAGGCTCTCTTTTTTATCTTGATCTTAGCTCAAGCTTTACTGCTTAAACTTTTTAATACTCTTAGACAAATGAGCTCGCATCATTTGTCGGGCCAATAATCCGTCCTGATCGACAATTGCGTTATAAATATTGACATGATCATGGTGAACCGCTTTTAAATATTCTTCGCGATTTTCAGGACTTTGCTCAATAG
This sequence comes from Acinetobacter sp. GFQ9D191M, assembly GCF_011174875.1. NCBI lineage: Bacteria > Pseudomonadati > Pseudomonadota > Gammaproteobacteria > Moraxellales > Moraxellaceae > Acinetobacter > Acinetobacter sp. GFQ9D191M. The sequence goes on along the minus strand of NZ_JAALGV010000106.1, from coordinate 515 downwards.
ATTTAACACGTGCACGTGGAATAATTTTTTCGCCAAGATACTTTAAAAAATCAACGAAATATTGGTTTTCAGAAGCTTCAGCAATGGCAATATGGAAATCATAGTCAGCTTTTACCGTACCATCATTTGCATCTGAAGAAATATGTCGTTCAAAGTCTTCAAGCGCAGCTTTCATTTTATCAATATGGATTTGCTTACGGCGCTCAGATGCTAAAAAGACAGCTTCAGATTCAAGACTAATCCTAAGCTCAAGCAGGGAAATAATGTCATTAATGGTTTCTAAACTGGCATTAGACAACAGAAAATTTTGCTCAACTGTCTGCTCTTTGACAAAAGTACCAATTCCGTGACGAGTCTCGACAAATCCTAATGAACGCAACTCAGTAATTGCTTCGCGAATGACAGAACGGCTTACTTCAAAAGTTTCAATTAATTCAAGTTCGGTCGGGATTTTTTCTCCAACTTTAAATTCTCCAGACTGAATTTTGGTGGTGTTTCAAAAAGTATGCTGACAT
>NZ_JAALGV010000105.1:0-5366 GCF_011174875.1 Acinetobacter sp. GFQ9D191M | reverse complement strand
AATCTGCTAGTCTAGAGCCTAGACAATTATTGAATGATGAAATTAAAGTCACTATTGAAGATCAGGATGACTTAATGACTAACCCATGGAAGGGTCTTCTCGGAGGAGAGGAACCATGAATACTGTTGCCGTCCTGAAATTAACATTACATCACGGTATCGTTGGATACTTGGCAGGATTTCAGAGCGGAAAAAATATTCTGGTTTTTACAGATTCTTTCCGCTCTGATCAGCAACGCCCGACCTTGAGCCTGCTGACTTCCCCCTTGTATCCTCAAGTGGATAAGATTTTAGAAAAGACCTATGTTACACATCAGCGTTTACATCCCTTGCTATCAAACTTGCTACCAGAAGGTGCATTACGCGAACTGATTGCACAAAGCCTCAAAGTACATATAGACAATGAATTTCAGTTATTGGCAGCTTTAGGTCATGATTTACCTGGGGCACTAATTGCAACCCCAGTAGATCCAGAAGAAATCCCAGATGGAATAAAATTTAAGCTTCAGATCTCGAATCCAGATCAGATCTTAAAGCAAGAGATTCGGACAAATAATAAGTTTTCCTTGGCCGGCGTCCAAATGAAGTTTTCCATGAAAGCCAAAGATGGGCGTTTTACATTAGCACAGGCAACGGAAACGACTCTACTCGGGGACTGGATTGTCAAAACTCCTTCTTCCAGACATGCCTTTGTTCCGCTAAATGAATATTCTATGATGAGCCTTGCCAAAATGGTCGGAATAGATGTCCCTGAGATTCGCTTGGTAGATATGGCACTCTTACAAAACCTTCCACCATTAAATTTACCCCAAGAGCAATATGCTTTTGCAATAAAAAGATTTGATAGACAGAGTACTGCTGATACTACAGAGCTTATTCACATCGAAGACTTTGCTCAGATCTTCGGTGCATATCCACAGCAGAAATACAGCACCACAAATTATGAGCAGATAGGAAAGATCATTTATCAATTTTCAGATAACAAAATTCTTGATATTCAGCAATTTGCCAGCCGCTTACTTGTCAACATTTTGCTCGCCAATGGAGATGCACACTTAAAGAACTGGAGTATGATTTATCACGATAAAACAACGCCAAGATTATCCCCTGCATACGATATATTGATGACAAGTGTATATATTGAAAATGAGCGTCATTTCGCATTGAATCTTGCCAAAAATAAAGATTGGTATTTAGCTGAGATGAAACACTTTAAACAATGGGCGGAAAAAGTCGGTGTTCCATGGCGTGTTATAGAAAAACAACTTCGTGAGATCATCGATAAAGCACGGTCAGTATGGCCAGCGCTATTACTAGACTTACCTATGATTTCTGTTCATAAAGAAAAATTAAGAGAACATTGGAAAAAATTGCATCCAGACTTTCAGATACTTACAGATGATTAGAGGAAACCTGTAACCAAGCTAAAATTTCTCAAACAATTTCATCACATCATTTTCCGTCAGTTTCGCTTCTCCCTCATGATCTGTGCTTAGAATAGACTGTGCCAGTTCTGCTTTATTCTGCTGCAAGGCAATAATTTTTTCTTCTATGCTTTTATTGGTAATCAGCTTATACACAAATACCGGCTTGTCCTGTCCAATCCGCCATGCACGATCTGAAGCTTGATCTTCAGCAGCAGGGTTCCACCATGGATCATAGTGAATGACCGTATCTGCGGCAGTTAGATTCAGACCAACCCCTCCTGCTTTCAGACTGATTAAAAATACCGGCACTTGTCCAGACTGAAATGCTGTAATGACTTCATCTCGCTTTTTGGTCTTTCCAGTCAGCTTCACATAGCCAATTTTTGCGTGATAGAGCTGTTGTTCAATCAGTTCCAACATTGAGGTAAACTGAGAGAAAATAAGAATTTTTCGTCCCTCTTCCACCATTGGAACAACCATATCCATCAACTGTTCAAGTTTGGCAGAATACGCCTGCCCGGTTTTAACTGAATCCAGTTTTAGCAAGCTAGGATGACAACAGACCTGACGCAGCTTCAGCAAGGCATCTAAAATTTGGATTTGACTACGCTTAAAGCCTTTTTCTGCCACAATTTTCTGAATATTTGCCTGCATCGTGGCGCGAACAGCCTCGTATAGCTTGGATTGCTGCTCATTCATGTCAATATTGACTTCAATCGTGGTTTTTTCAGGCAATTCCTTGGCAACGTCAGTTTTCAAGCGACGTAAAATAAAGGGTTTAATGCGGTTTACCAACTTTTGCCTTAACTGCTGATCACCGCGTTTTTCAATAGGATAGCGGTACTTTTTATTAAAGATTTCTTGTGAATATAAAAATCCTGGCATTAGAAAATAAAATAGTGCCCACAGCTCACCCAAATGATTTTCCATAGGTGTACCAGTTAGACATAGACGATGTCGCGCTGTTAATTGCCGTACTACCTGTGCAGCTTTGGCACGCGGATTTTTAATATTCTGCGCTTCATCCAGAATGAGTTGATGATATTCATATTGCTTCAGTTGCTCTTCATCTCTCGCCAAGAGCGGGTAGGTGGTTAACACAATGTCATAGTGTGAAATCTGCTCAAAATACTGATGGCGGTCGGGGCCTTGTAGCAGCAGTACCTTGAGCTCAGGGGTAAATTTTTCCGCTTCTTTGAACCAGTTATGCATCAGCGATGTGGGTGCAACAATTAAGGCGGGTCTGTCCTGCAAATGACCAGCCTGCTTTTCCATGAGTAAGTGGGCTAAAGTTTGTGCTGTTTTACCCAAACCCATATCATCTGCCAGAATCCCGCCATGCTGGGTTTCCCTTAAAAACTGTAACCAGCCTAGGCCCTGCTGCTGGTATGGACGTAATTCCCCCTGAAAACCTTGTGGTGTCGGCAGTTGTTGCTGATAGCCTTGTTTGAATTTCTGCGCAAATTGCTGCAGGCGATTACTGACCTGCCACACCATCCCCAGATGATGCTGTAATTCTAATAGTTGACTCGCATCATAGCGATCTATGCTACGCTCTTCTTGCTGTAAAATGCTCTGCAAATGCAACAATACCGGCTTAATGTCCTTTGCGGATAAAGCCAAATCTGGTTGATCCGCTGCAGTTTTCAGGGTGAAAATGTGACTGTCATTCAGATGACCAAAAATCCGTGGATCAAGTAAATCAGGCTGTTCTTTCACCAAAGCCACAAGTGCATCGAGTAAATCATAGCTATTGCCTGCACTGTCCTGAACGGTCGCCCCGATATTGAACCAGTCTTGTTGGCTTTCAGATTCAGTGATGGAAATATTTAAATTTTCAACATATTGCAGCTTAAATGGGCTGTGTTCCAGATGCTCTATCTGCCATCCAATCAATTCAATTTGATTGATGGGCATCAGCTGTTTGATCCAGTCTCCATAGAACGCAAAAACCATAGAATCAAGACGTTGTTTATCCAGTTTTAATTGCTGGTCATAACTAAGATCTTTTACCCACTTCAGTGATTCGACCAATAGCTGTAAACGCTGGATTGACTGTTGTTCCTGAACTAAGTCCCGAAGCTGTCGCACCATTTTGCCATGCTGCTCACCAATAAAACTGTCACCTGATGTACCTGCTTTTATTCGCCCGCCTGCATAGGAGAATTCAATTTCGGCACAAACAGACTCTTCCCATTTCCAATCAAATTTATCTAAAACACCGAAGCGTAAAATTGGCTGGGGACTACCCTCAAGGACATCAATATGCTGAATAGACTCGGGCCGAGGCAGATTTTTCACGTCTGAATATTGATGAGTCAGTTGCTCAAACTCTGGCAAGAGCATAGATGGAAGATCAGGCATCTGTAAAAAATGGTACAGAAGATTTGCCGTATATTCACCATATAACTGGCCCACCGTGTTCTGTTGAATATTCACATAACATGGTGGATGGCTCGCGAGAATCTGAATATGTGGATTTGATTTCAAATCGAGTCGAATATCACCATTGACCAATTCAATGTTTAAATGCTCTGTCTGTTTGTTTACACCTTGTTGCCAGATCAGTTCGATGTGATAGCCTTGTTCTGACCATTGAAGTGCAGTATGGCTCTTTTTTTGCCAGTACACATCGCCACTTTGAATAAAAGATTTGAAATGCTCCAATAAAATTCTGGAGATATCAAGATTGCTTTGATAAAAGCGTTCGTCACTGTTTATTTTGGCATAATAATAAATCTGGTTAAATAATTGTCGTTTTTGTTCAGGTAAAGTCAGATGCTTTCTGGTGATATTTTCATATTGGGTATAATAACTTTCCCCCGCAATTGAGCCGTTTTTATTGCGTCTGGCCTTCTGAACATCAACTGTCAATTTCTTTAAGCTGACAGACTGATCTAGCAGGTAAATTAAATAATTGTTTGTTTTGACAGATTGCTCTGGTTCAGTCTGTTGTAAATACCGTTTAAAATCATTCAACCAGCGCTGCGCCTGATCATCCCCCCGTTGGCGTTTTGTGATTCCCTGCGGGGATTGAGAGTCAGCATAACGCTGCTGAAATTCCTGGCGATATTCCTGAAAGAATAACCGCGCTAAAGCAGCAGCATGTTTACAGTTATATCCAACCGGACAAGTGCAGTCGTCATCGATTAAACGGTCTTTTTGGGGATTATAGGTAATTGCGGTATCGTAATAATCTGTTCCTTCAATTTGGGCATACATCGTAACCCCGTCTTTTTCCTCAAAGAACTCAATCGTTTCCCTATCAATGTGTTTAGCATAGCTCAGACTGCGCTGAAGAGTTGCAGTACTAAAGCGAGATAGAAAATTGATCAATGAGGACATAATTATCAGAAACCAAAAATGTTTATACAATTATAACGGACAAAACTGTCATTTCAGAACAGTACTGCTCGCCAACGTATCAAAAGGAAATAAATCCATGCTCAAAAACTTAATGTTTACTACAATGGATGGGGTGAATATTGGCTTTGGGGTACATTGGTCTCCTCAACCGCAATCACAGGTCGGCCATTAATCGCCTTTGAATACAGTGCAGAAGCGATCAGTAAAGGTTTAGAACTTTCCTGCACATCAAATGGATATCATGGGTGAGGCACTGGATATTCCTCGACAAGCTCTTGTGAAACTTGGTACTCAGGAAGCGGAACTTTGTGTCCAAGAAGTCGATGAAATTATTGGCTCGATTTGTAAGGTTGCAATCCGGTTCAGCAATATCGCTCATGACCTATTACCTGGACAAATTCAAGCAGAGACTCTCCAACTGATCCAAAATAGGATTGAGCATAATATTCATGGCTCTAGACTAGCAGATTTACACTTAATTTTACCTAATGAGGTTCCACAGCTCAGTTGCTAACTCATTAGGTTCCCTCATCCAACGCCATTCAGTTTCTTTAAGATGATAATCAAAGTACTC
>NZ_JAALGV010000104.1:0-1519 GCF_011174875.1 Acinetobacter sp. GFQ9D191M | reverse complement strand
ATACTTTTTGAAACACCACCTCATACTGCATATAATGGCTCGATTTGGGTGTTGGAAGATGGAAAAAATGCTGGTTTATTAAGGCTATTGCCTAAGTAGAGCTGATTGAATCTTAGGGATTGGAAATTTTTAAAATGAATCATAATGGAGCCGATTTGGATCAAATAAAGTTAAAACAAATTAAAACTGACTTAAGTGTTGATGGAATTGTTAAGCTATCTCAGTTTATTGATAAAAAAGAAGTAAATTTAATCAAAGAGAGTTTGGTTGAAGAACTGAAACGTTTAAAAATTTATGAAAATAATAAAATAATCTCTAAAGAATTGAAAAAATTGAGTCATTTTCAACAGATTGTCATGTTGTCCAGAACAGTTAAACAGCCAAAAACTTTAGAAAAATATTCAGATATTTTGGGTGAAGTTGTATTCAAAATTTTTGCTAAAAAGTTTTACTCTGATCAGAAACAGCAACTTCTACTGACATTACCTCAACAGGAAAAATGGACACTGAATGATTTAAAATGGCATGTCGATTCACATTCAACAGCTTTTGAGTCACTGCAATTTTTTTTAATCATTGATGATATTCAACCTCATGGTGGTGGAACTCTAGTTTTGAAAGGTTCACATCATTTAACTGAACGATCTTCTTCAAGTCAGCTGAATCATTTATTGAGTACGAAAATATTAAATCAGCCTTTTGATTTTCAGAATAAAAAATTAGAGATCATTGAATTAACTGGCGTACAAGGGGATGTGTATTTAATGGATATGAGGGTTATTCATTCTCCAGCGATAAATGCTGCAAAAAAGATAAGAATGATGGCAACGTATAGATATTTTCAGAATTTGTAAGATAAATAAAGAAAACCCATCATCCTGACAGGATCTTCTTCATAAGAGATATTCCTAATCCATGCTGACATTCACATAGAAAAGAAACTATTGATAACACCTAATGTTTTTAATGTAGTAATGCCCGAGATTAAAAAACATATGGAAATTAAAGACTAGACTCTTTCATTTGATCATGTTCCTTGATATGCATTTAAGCGAAATGCAAAGTTTTGTCCAAATAACTGAGCGGTTTTAATATCGCCAATATCAAAAGCATCTGCCGCACTGGCATGTTCGGCTTGTGCCATAAGACCAGACCATGAGCCGAGACGATTGGCTGCTTGCGTATACGGAACACCTTGATGTTGCTCAGGTAAAATAGGGTTGCCGACCCATACCATACCGTGTTGCATCGAAAAGGTGAAAAGCGAAATCAGGGTCGATTGCTTATCCCCAGCAGGTAATGAGGAAACAGTAAATCCTGCGGCTAATTTTCCTTTAAAAGCCTGCTTCTTCCATAATGGACCTGTGGCATCCATGAGTTGTTTAAAAGTGCCAGAGACACCACCGAGATAGGTTGGAGTACCCCAAATTAGTCCATCATATTGACAGAGTAATTCAGGTTGAGACATCAACTGTTCAGCGGTGAATAAATCAATTTTAGGTGGTGTTTCAAAAAGTAT
>NZ_JAALGV010000103.1:1481-1740 GCF_011174875.1 Acinetobacter sp. GFQ9D191M | reverse complement strand
TCCTGTAATCCGTGGTTCAGCTCTTCTTGCACTTAATGGTGATGACAGCCAATACGGCGAGCCAGCAGTAGTTGCGCTTGTTGAAGCTCTTGACTCTTACATCCCAGAACCAGAACGTGCAATCGACCAAGCATTCCTGATGCCAATCGAAGACGTATTCTCAATTTCTGGTCGTGGTACAGTTGTAACTGGCCGTGTTGAAACTGGTATCATCAAAGTTGGTGAAGAAGTTGAAATCGTGGGTATCAAAGACACAGTT
>NZ_JAALGV010000103.1:0-1251 GCF_011174875.1 Acinetobacter sp. GFQ9D191M | reverse complement strand
CGTAGAAATGTCAGTAGAACTAATTCACCCAATCGCAATGGACCCAGGTCTACGTTTTGCGATCCGTGAGGGTGGTCGTACAGTTGGTGCTGGTGTAGTTGCTAAAGTAACTGCATAATCGCTGATTGTGTGAAAAAAGCGTCCCTTTGGGACGCTTTTTTTATATCTGTAAATTCAACCTACTCATTTTCAAGCATATTTAAATTGTCTAACAATATATTTACAAGCTGTCCTTAAGTGATATTTCACTGACCTTATCTACCCTTATGTGAAAAATTCAACGCAGTAATATAACTATAAGAATTTTAATAATTAGATTTCAGCTCTATATAGAACTGATGGGAGTAAGTGTATGAATGCTCAAGTGAAAATTACCAATCGTGCAGGCGCAAGTTTTCCGGTACGTCGTATGAGTTTTGATTTTGATCAAGTGCCAGAATACTGGATGAATGGTTCAGCAGGACTGACTCACTTTATGACTGCACTCTCTGCATTATTCCCGGCAGGCGAAAAATTCTTTATTGATTCTGTTCGCGCTGTACGTCAGCACCCAGCAATTAAAGACAATGAAGCATTGCAAAAAGAAATTTCTGCCTTTATTGGTCAGGAAGCCATGCATACCCAGGAACATGTTGGCTTTAATGCCTCAGCGCAACGCCATGGCCATGATGTTGATACGCTAGATCGTTATACTGACCGAGTCATTCAAACTGCACGCAAAATCTTCGCGGCAGTCGGTATTACCCAGGAAATGGTCGACCTCACTGCGACGACTGCACTAGAACATTTTACTGCGACCATTGCATCTCAGTTACTGACCAATCAGCATATTCAGGAACTGATGAAAGATGACACCATGAAAACCATGTGGCTCTGGCATGCAATTGAAGAGAATGAACATAAGGCCGTGGCCTATGATGTATTCGAAGGTGTTTTCGGTAAAGGTTTAAAATCTTATCTACTGCGTACCACTTCACTGGTTGCAGCGATGGTCACGCTATTCTTTGTACAAAGCTACTTCGTATTGTGTTTATTGAAAGAAGACCGTCAGTTAAGTCTTGAAGCTTTAAAAGAAATCTATACTTATGGTTATAGCCCATCTAAAGGAATTATTACCGGTATGGGTAAAGAAATGCTGATGTACTTTAAACCTGGTTTTCATCCAAATGATCATGACACCCATAGCTTATTACAAAGCTGGAAACAAAAACTGGGCCTTTAATTTAAAACTAGGCAGAGTAAAACTTGAAG
>NZ_JAALGV010000102.1:0-1310 GCF_011174875.1 Acinetobacter sp. GFQ9D191M | reverse complement strand
GTCTTGTCCTGAAATAGATTGACAGTATTCCACTTCAAACCGAGTTAAGCAATTAGCTCGGTTTTAGTTTGCTCATACGTCTGATTCGGGGTGTTCATATTTAAACTTAAATGTGGTCTATAGCAATTATAAATCATAATAGATTCCGCAATTAAGTGATCTAACTCCTTCATGGTTTGACATCGTGTAATTAAAAACTCCTGCTTTAATATTCCATTAATCCGCTCTGCTAATGCATTCTGGTAACAGTCTCCTCCATCTGTCATAGAAGGACATACCCCATAATGGCGTAATGCCGATTGATATAGTTCAGAGCAATACTGAGAGCCTCTGTCTGAATGATGAATCATCCTTGTCGCTCGATCCGTCACATGCTGCATCGCCATATGTAGAGCCTGCACAACATTCTCCGCACGCATATCATTCGATAACTTATAACCTTTAATCTGACGGGTATAAGCATCTGTCACTAAGGATAAATAATGTACGCCTTCAGCACTTTCAACATAAGTAATATCACTAACAAAGACTTCGTTGGCTTGCACTGCTGAATAATCCTTTAATAAATTTGGATGCTTCTTCATCCAATGCTTGCTATCCGTAGTTTTTGTATAGCGACGCTTGGGGCGAATCAATAAATTATGCTCTTTCAATATTTTAAATAACTGATCCCGTCCACACTTTAAACCACGCTGCAACAATTTGCCTTTAATAAGCCAATACAGCTTACGTGTTCCGATACTTGGCATGAGACAACGATATTCCATAACTAACTCAAGTATTTGTTCAGTTGCTTGTGCAGTCATTTGAGCACGTTTTTCTGCTTGATAATAAGCTTGTCGGGTGATTCCCAACCACTGACAATAACGTGAAACGCTTAGTCTTCTTTGGCTTTGCCAATCTTTGAAACGTGCTCGGTATACTTTTTTCCAAGATCAGTCCCACATTCTTTATCAATGTGATAAATCACATCCTGAATAAATTCAGTTTTAAGCTTTTCTGCGGCTAACTGCTTTTCTAATTGGCGGATTCGTTGTTGGGGGGTTAATTGGCGTTTAGAAGAAGTCGGCATATTCGAAGTCCAGTCCTGTTGTCCGTGCTTGCGTAACCATACCAGCACAGTTGATCTTCCTTGAATACCATATTTTGCCTGAGCTTGTTTATAAGTAATTTGCCCTTTTTCTACTTCATGTACAACCATCATTTTAAAGGCGAAGCTATAATCACGTTGTGTGCGTTTAACTCGTTGTTCTTGTGCATGTTCCATAAAATAAGTCTCTTAAGGTGTAAACTTATTTCAGGACGGGACA
>NZ_JAALGV010000101.1:0-104918 GCF_011174875.1 Acinetobacter sp. GFQ9D191M | reverse complement strand
CTCTTAACTGACTGGCATTACATCTTCGGATGGGTTTTTTTATTGCACTTTAAACAAGCATTTAGGTAGTTTTTGCACATTGACGGGGCGATTATTATCTGTACAATTTGTTACAACTGTTAATAAAACAGCCATATTTTATAACAAAGAGAGAAAATCTAAATGTTTAAGAAACTTACTCTTGCTACAGTACTTATTGCTAGCCTAGGAACTGCTCACGCTTATCAAGCTGAAGTGGGCGGTACGATTGCTCTGGTTGATCCAGACAATGGGGATACTTCTACTGGTTTCGCAATTGATGGAACTTACTACTTCAATCCAGTCCAAGTTAAAAACTCGCCTCTTAATGAAGCAGCATTTTTAAATCGTGCAAGCAATATCAATGCAGCGGTTTCTTATATTGATTACGATTTATTTGATGTGACTACATTTAATGTAGGTGTTGAATATTTTGTTCCAAATTCAGATTTTTATGTAAGTGGTAATATTGGTCAATCATCTACTGATACACCTATTGGTGATGATGACACAACTCTTTACTCAGCAGAATTAGGTTATTTACCGGTCCCTGGTCTATTAGTTGCTGTTGGCCTAGCTGGTTATGACAATGACGCAGGCGATGATGTTGATCCAACCTTACGTGCCAAATATGTTACTCAAGTCGGTCAATATGACATGAACTTTGAAGGTGGCGCAAGCTTCGGTGATCTTGATGCTTATAGCCTCGGTGCAGATTTATATTTAGACAAAACTTTCAGTGTTGGTCTGGGCTATTCTGATTCCGATATTGATAATAGTGATGTTTTCACTATTCGCGCGAAGAAATTCTTCAATCAACAAGTTAGCCTAGAAGGTTCAATTGATTTTGCTGACGAAGGCAATATCTTTGGCGTACGTGGTGCATACCGCTTCTAATCTCCAAGATTAAAAGTCCAAAAAAAAACCGCTCAATTGAGCGGTTTTTTATTTGAATAATTTATTGTTCCAGATGAGCAATTCGCATTTGCAGGCTAACATTGCCATTAAAGACATTTTTATCCAGTTCATAGACCAGACGTACATGCTGTTTCATCGGATCAAACTTGTATTTATCGATGGCACTAAAGGCAATCGCATCCACAACCTGTCCATTCTCTAAGGCAACACGTAATTTCAGATGTACATCCTTGAGCCAGCGGTAATCCAGAATCTTAAAGATGCCTTCAAAAATCGGTTGAGGAAACTTTTGTCCCCATGGACTTAAGTTTTGCAGTAAATCGACCGTTTCAATTTGGAAAGCTGATGCCGGTAGTTCCCCATCAGTCCACAGCGTAGCGGTAAATAGGCTTTCATCCATCTCTGCAATCAGCTGTTCAAAGACCTGTTTAAATTCAGCAAAATGCTGCTTTTTAATGGTTAGTCCCGCTGCGGCCGCGTGCCCACCAAAATGGCTGACCAGATGCGGATACTGCTCTGCTATCCGTTCAATACTATCCCGGATATGAATCCCTTCAATGGAACGTGCTGAACCTTTGATATGAATCCCATCTTCATCTGCTGCGAACACAATACTTGGACGATGGAACTGTTCTTTTAAACGCCCCGCCACAATCCCGATCACACCCTGATGCCAGTGCTGTTCAAACATGATCAGCGCGGCTGGCAAAGTATTCTCATCCAGCTGGATTTTTTCCAGTTCAGTCAAAGCTTCTTGCTTGATTTTGCCTTCTACCTGACGACGTTCGACATTGAGTTTATTCAGCTGTTCTGCGAGTGGATAAGCGGTTGCCAGATCCGGAGCAAGCAAACACTCGATCCCGATATCCATGGTTTCCATACGACCCGCTGCATTAATGCGTGGGCCAAGCACAAAACCCAGATCCTGCGCTTTGAGCGTAGCTGCATCACGACCAGCAATCTCTAGCAAGGCACTGATGCCAGGTCGGCAAAGATGATGTTGAATCCGTTTTAAGCCGGCATCCACCAGAATACGGTTGTTATAGTCCAGACTTGCGACATCTGCATAAGTACCTAAAGCGACCAGATCCAGATAATTGGTAATAACCGTTGAAGATTTACCCAACTTTTTACGATGAGTCGATAGATTTGCCAGAACATAAAAAGCTACCCCTACACCTGCCAAAGCCTTACTTGGAAAATCACAACCCAGCTGATTGGGATTGACCACAGCCTCTGCTGCAGGTGTAGGCTTGGTAGTTAAGTGGTGATCGGTAATAATCACCTGCATACCATGATCTTGCGCCTGTTTCACGCCTTCATGACTGGAAATCCCGTTATCCACTGTGATTAAAAGATCCGGCGTAAAATTAGCAAAAGCTAGATCCGCAATCGCAGGTGTCAGGCCATAACCATACTTAAACCGGTCAGGAACCAGATAGTCGACATGAGCACCCATATCACGCAGAGCAAGTACCATCAGTGTGGTACTGGTCGCCCCATCAGCATCATAGTCACCGACAATTACGATTTTCTGGCCGGCATCTATAGCCTGATCAATCAGCTGGACCGCTTCCGTTAAGCCTTTCATGGTCGGAGCCAGCAGATGCTTGAGTTTCAGCTCCAGCTCCTGTTCAGATTCCACGCCACGGCGTGCCAGAATGTTAGCTACAAATGAAGGCACGCCCTGAAAAGATTCAGGGCGTGTCAGTAAAGGTCTTTGCTTGATTTCAAGTTTAGGCATTGTTATGGCATCAATCGTTGTAGTTTCCACGCCCCATCGATTTTTTCATAACTCAGGCGGTCATGTAAACGGTTGGGGCGCCCCTGCCAGAATTCATAATAGTCCGGCTGCAAACGATAGCCGCCCCAGAATACCGGTTTATCCAGCTCTTCCTGATTGGCAACCTGCTGATGCAGATTCCAGAAACGTTGCTGTAGTTCTTCACGACTCGCAACCACACCACTTTGCGGAGTACTGATATGAGCAGCGATCTGACTTTCACGTGGACGTTTATGATAATAATCAGTCGATTCTTCTTCCGAAATTTTAACTACCTTACCGCTAATCCGGATCTGACGTTCCTGTTCCTGCCAGTAAAACAGCAATTCTGCATACGGGTTTTCGGCCAGATCCAGACCTTTTTGACTGTCATAATTGGTATAGAAATCATAACCCGCTTCAGTGGCACCACGCAGCAACACTGTGCGCACATGCGGACGACCCTGTGCATTTGCAGTTGCCAATGACATGGCATAAGGTTCATGCAGCTGTGCAGCAAGGGCATGGTTAAACCACTGCAAAAACTGCATATGCGGATTGGGATTGACCTGATCTTCATGTAGCTCGCCTTTTTGGTAGTTCAGACGCAGTTCACTTAGATCCTTAATCAGATCGCTCATTCACTCTTCCCCCATTTAAGCGGCGTTGGCACGTACCGCATCAGCCAATGAATTTGCCAGTGTGGTTACCTCTGCAAGATCCTCGCCTTCCACCATGACACGGATCACCGGTTCAGTCCCTGATTTACGGATCAGTAAACGGCCACGGCCTTTGAGCTGTTCTTCAGCTTTGCTAAATTCTGCAGTCAAAGCAGGCACTGAGTACGGGTCAAACATGGTATTCAGACGTACATTCACCAAGACATTCGGCAATAATTTAAAATCAGCCACTAACTCGTGCAGTGCTTTCTTCTGCTCGACCATCACGGTTAAGACTTGCAGCGCAGCAATAATCGCATCGCCTGTGGTGCTCTTGTCCAAAGTCAGGATATGGCCTGATGGCTCACCACCAATCGACCAGCCTTTTTCTTCCAGACCTTGCAGTACATAACGGTCACCGACTTTGGCACGTAGCAGCTCTACCCCAGCTTTCTCGAGGGCCAGTTCCAGCGCCATGTTGCTCATCAAGGTACCAACAATCCCAGCTGGCTTATTTTTTGCCTGAGTCGCAAGAATATACAGAATATGATCGCCGGTAATTTGCTCACCGTTTTTATCGACCATAATCACGCGGTCAGCATCACCATCGAAGGCTATGCCTAAATCAGCACCATGCTCAACCACTGCTTTTTGCAGATTTTCCGGATGAGTTGAACCACAGTTCTCATTTATATTCAGACCGGTCGGTTCATCATAGATGGAAATAACCTTAGCACCCAACTCACGGAAAACCGCAGGGCCAACGCTATAAGCTGCACCATTGGCACAGTCAACGACAATGGTTAAATCATTCAGGTCTAAATGGTATGGGAAAGTCGACTTACAGAATTCGATATAACGGCCATTGGCATCTTTCACACGGAAACTTTTACCCAAGTTCGCGTTATCTTCAATTACTAGTTCTTTTTCCAGTTCCTGGTTGATCTCATCCTGCAAAGCATCAGGCAGTTTTTTACCTTCACTCGAGAAAAATTTAATCCCATTATCGAAATACGGATTGTGTGATGCAGAAATGACAATACCGAGACTAGCATGCAAAGCACGGGTCAAATGGGCAATGGCAGGTGTTGGCAAAGGTCCAAGCAGATGCACATAGACACCTGCCGTATTGAGTCCTGCCTGTAGCGCAGATTCCAGAATATAACCAGATAAACGGGTATCTTTCCCCAGTACCACCAATGGTTTGTTTTTTTTGCTATTTCGTTTTAATACTTTTCCTGCCGCAAAACCTAATTTCAGGGCAAATTCAGGTGTAATCGGTAACTCACCAAATTTTCCACGAATACCATCGGTACCAAAATAACTCATGCTTTGTCTCACTTCTTAGCGGGTGATTTACATCATCCTTTTTCATTGTGCAACACTGTACACCAAAACAAAAAAGCCGTCATGAGGATGACGGCTTTTTTAGAGTAAACAATCAGCGAAAGTTAGCCCATACGGTAGTTTGGCGCTTCTTTGGTGATGGTTACATCATGCACGTGAGACTCAGACATACCGGCAGATGTGATTTTCACAAACTTGGCATTTTGACGAAGATCATCAATCGTTGCAGAACCGGTATAGCCCATAGAAGAACGCAGACCGCCCATCATCTGATGCACGATATTGCCCATTGGGCCTTTGTACGGTACGCGACCTTCAATACCTTCAGGAACCAGTTTTTCAGCACCGGCTTTAGAATCCTGGAAGTAACGGTCAGCAGAACCAGTTGCACCGGCCATCGCACCCAAAGAACCCATACCACGGTAAGCCTTGTAGTAACGGCCCTGGAAGAATTCAACTTCGCCCGGTGCTTCTTCAGTACCGGCCATCAGTGAACCCACCATGATGGTACTTGCACCAGCGCCAATCGCTTTTGCCATATCTCCAGAGAAACGGATACCACCATCAGCAATCAATGGAATCTGTTCTTTCAATGCACGTGCAACAGAATCAATTGCAGAAATTTGTGGCATACCAATACCAGCCACAATACGAGTTGTACAGATTGAGCCAGGACCAATCCCCACTTTTACGGCGTCCGCACCCGCATCAAGCAAGGCAAGCGCAGCATCACCAGTGGCGATATTACCGCCAATCACTTGAACTTGTGGGTAGTTCTGTTTGACCCAGCGTACACGCTCGATCACACCCGCAGAGTGACCATGTGCAGTGTCCACAACGATCACATCTACACCAGCATCAACCAGTGCTTCTACACGGCTTGGTGTTTCAGCGCCAGTACCAACTGCTGCACCTACACGTAGACGACCTAGATCATCTTTACAGCTATTTGGATAAAGTTCCGCTTTACGGAAATCAGTTACCGTGATCAAGCCTTTTAATTCATTGTTTTCGCCAACAACGATCACTTTTTCAATACGGTTTTTTTGCAATAAGGCCTGAATGTTTTCTTTCGATTCGCCTTCACGCACAGTCACCAGACGGTCTTGGCCAGTCATGATATTGCTAACCGGCTGTTCCAGATTGGTTTCAAAACGTGTATCACGACCTGTCACGATACCAACCACTTTACCGTCTTTAACCACGGGTACGCCACTGATGTTATTCGCTTGAGTTACAGCGATCAGTTCACGTACTGTAGTTTCTGGGGTAACTGTGATCGGATCTTTCACCATACCGGCTTCAAATTTTTTCACACGGCGTACTTCTGCGGCCTGGGCAGCAATATCCATGTTCTTGTGCAGAATACCGATACCGCCATTTTGTGCCATCGCAATTGCCATACGTGACTCAGTCACAGTATCCATAGCTGCTGAAACAAGTGGGATATTCAGGTTAATGCCGCGAGTCAGGCGTGTCTTTAGAGAGACATCTTTTGGGAGAACAGTAGAGTAGGCAGGGAGTAATAGGACATCATCGAAGGTTAACGCGTCTTGAACGATGGTCAACATAACAGTCTCACTGGTAATTTCCGTGCGCTATTATAAACAAATTTAGCTCTAAATTTCATTGCAATTGCAAAATTTATTTTGTCTAAATCTGGACTTAGATTTAATCCGAATATCTAAACCTGTAAATTTGACTATTCAATCAACAATTTAAATATGCCAGAGTAGTCATCATATTTATTTGCTTTACAAAATCCCTTACTAATTTTTTCTCCCATAAAAAAAGCAGAGTCCATACCCTGCTTTTTAAATCTTGAGTTTGAATTTAGCTCACCCGTTCGAAATTATCATCATTTTCGGCTTCATCCGGCTCAATCTGGATGAATGGAATCATATTGTGTGCCATCCGTGCTTTATTGCACTGGGCATCAGCGATCTGCACTTCTTTACAGGATGAGCTACGTAGCTCGTACATGCCGCAACTCACCTGCTCGCCAATCTTGCCTTCTAGCGCAACACAGCGCGGATTTTTCTGATTGGTTCCCGCCATGCATGAATAGACCGAGGTGACAGGCTCAGTATAGTGCTCAGGCATGGGAATCCCCTCTGCCCAATAAAATGAAACCCTGAAATAGGCGCAACATGCGCCACAACTTAAACATGCATCTTGTGTAGGAACTTGAGACAACATTTCTTATAAATTCTCGTCATCAAAAACAGTTTTTTTGCCGGCGGAAAATATAAAAAATGTTGTTTTTCTACTCAAGAAAAAATTTAAAATTTTCTTGAACTATTCAGGACAAGTAAAAACAGTTTCATCCATTAAATCAGTGCCACATTCCAGTGTTTCAATCCAGTCCAGAAACTGGTTAATCTGTTCTTTACCCACAAATGGTGTTCCATGTTGTGGCACAATCATGTCTACATCCATGGTACGTACCATCTGTACCCATAAACGAATCACCTTGTTATTGCACATATAGCGCTGGTGAAATCCTTTCATTTTCGGAATGTGCGCTGCAAAATTTTCCAGTGGCTTTGAAGCATCCTCGACCATTGACGCCCCCATATCACCAGAAAACAGGATCTTGGCAATCGGGTCATAAAACTGGAAATTACCGACTGAATGTAAAAAGTGCGCTGGAATAGCAATAATGCTGGATTGACCGAGTGGAATGATCTGACCATGATCCGGCAATTCAACCAGACGATCCAGCCAGTTACCTTTCATACGGTCACTCATAAAGGCTGAATTCAGATGCGGCAAGAAACGCGCCCAGAGCTTGGAAGCCACGACTTTGGCTTCGGTATAGACCAGCCAGCGCGGCATGGAGGTAATAATGTCCGGATCCTGATGCGATGCCATCACATAATCCAGATTGCTTAACCGGGTATAGCGGTTCAGTTCCATGGTCAACGGTACATAAGTTAAATCACCGCCCGGATCAAGTACTGCAGCACGCTCATTGTCTAAAATCAGAAATTGGTTTGCCTGGACACCTTCACCTTTAACGAGACTGGTAAAACTAATACATTTATGTGTCCCATTATCAAACAAGACTTGCGATGTGGTGCGCTCGAAGGCCATCAGTAATCCCCAATTTTTTTCGTTTAGGATGGTTTTTCTATAGGCATATAACATATAGGGAATTAAATGAACTTACAATCAATAAAACTGGATATATCACTTTATTTATCAGTAAATTGAGCACAATTTCACAATAAAAAATCCCGAGTTTTTAGCTCAGGATTTATACGAAATTGATTTTTATTTTTAAAATAAATAATGTTGTGCCAAGGTGCCGACACCGATGATCAAGAAAATACTGGCGCCAATTTTATGAATCAGGCCGATTGGAAGTTTATTCGCCAGTTTATCACCGATAAATACCGCAGGTGCGTTGGCAATCATCATTCCGACGGTAGTACCCATCATCACCCAAAGCACACTGTCAAAACGTGCTGCCAGTGCCACTGTCGCAATCTGGGTTTTATCACCAATTTCAGCCAGGAAGAACAGCACAAAAGTCGCACCAAACACGCCGTACTTTTGCCATTTATTGATACTGTCGTTTTCATCCCCTAATTCATCCGGAATCAGCATCCAGATTGCCATCCCAATAAAACCGACTGACACGATCCACAGCAAAATTTCTGGCCCAATAACGGTAGTGACCCATTGCCCCAGGGCTGCTGAAAGACCATGGTTAATCAGGGTTGCCAGTAAAATTGCAATTAAAATCGGTGTCGGTTTGCGGAAACGTGCTGCAAGAAGCAAAGCCAGTAACTGGGTTTTATCACCCATTTCGGCAAGTGCAACGATGGCCGTGGAAAGCAGGAATTCGTACATGCGGTCTTTCTCTGGCTGGCATTTTCTACCGATGATTCACCCTTCCCGCCAGCCAAAATCTGCAGAATGGTAAATCAAAGGTCTTGCCAACAAAAGAAAGCTTCGAGAAGCTTATTTGGTTCTTTGCTATGATGACCATGCCCTGTTGAGCAAATATGTTGACCATCACCCTTCTGCTTTGCGCAAAAGGCGGCTACTCCCCAATGAAGTGCGCCCATTATAGCCAACCGTGTTTATATTTACAAATTGTCATATAAAAAAACCCTGCCGGAGCAGGGTTTTTATTTTCATACATTCATGAATCAGATCAAGAGTGTACGAATATCCTTTAACAGCTTGGTCAGCTTATTGGTAAAGCGTGCAGCATCGGCACCATTAATTACGCGATGGTCATAAGACAGTGACAGTGGCAGCATCAAACGTGGATCAAAGCCCTCCCCATTCCATACCGGTTGCATGGTTGCTGGGGAAATTCCCAGGATCGCCACTTGCGGCCAGTTCACCAACGGCGTAAATGCTGTACCGCCAATTGAGCCCAAGCTGGTAATCGTGAAGTTCGCACCTTGCAGATCTTTAGGTGACAATTTCTTGTCACGCGCTTTCTGGCTTAATTCACCGAGCTCAATGGCGATCTGCTTGATCGACTTCTGGTCCGGGTTACGTAATACAGGAACAGTCAAGCCATCTGGCGTCGCAACCGCAATGCCCATATGGATCTCATTACGTAGCAATACCGATTTACCGTCATCAGACAGGTGACCGGCAAACTCGCGTTCTTCTTTGAGCAGATAAGCTACAGCCTTGATAATGAAAGCCATGATGGTCAGGCCAATACCTTCTTTCTTGAAGTTGCCTTTCAGCTCATTACGCCAAGCTTCCAGCTCAGTGATGTCTGCTGCATCAAACTGGGTCACTTGTGGGATATAGTTATTTAAAGATAACTGTGGAATCGAAACCTGTTGCAGACGCGTCAAGGCTTTCTCTTCTACCCCACCAAAAGCACTGAAATCAGGCAGTTTTGGTAAGCCAGCAGGAGCTGTAGCTGCCGCAGGTGCGGTTGTTGTTTGCGGTGCAGTCAGACGATCTTTCACATACGCAAACAGGTCTTCTTTCATTAGACGCTCATGCGGACCAGAAGCTTTCACTTCTGCCAATACCACACCCAGTTCACGAGCCAGTTTACGCACAGCAGGACCAGCATAAACTTTGGCATTGGCAGCGTTCTGCTCTTTGGTGAGCTTGTCTGCACTATGCGTTTCAGGTGTCGCAGCAGGTTCAGCTTTTGGAGCTGTGGCTGGTGCAGGCGTAGCTTTGACTGCAGGTGCTTCTGATTTTTCCGCTGGAGCTGCAGCAGGTGATGCTTGTCCTTCAGCTTTAATCGTAATCAGTGCCACACCTTCAGAAACACTCTGGCCCAGCTCAACATGAATCGCCTTAATCACTCCGGCAGTCGTGCTTGGCACTTCTACTGTCGCTTTATCCGATTCGACCACGATGATGCTCTGGTCTTTCTCCACCGTATCACCGACCTGTACCAGAATTTCTGCTACAGCAGCCTTGTCGACACCCAAGTCAGGTACTTTTACTTCAATATCGCCTGCAGGGGATGCCGCCTGTTGTGGTGCTGTTTCAGTTTTGGCTTCAGGTGTTGCTTGAGCTTTTGGCTTTTCTTCTGCTTGAGGCGCTGCTTGCTCAGCAGCTGGTGCTGAATCTGCAGTTTTCACTGTCAGAATCAGCACCCCCTCTTTGACTGAATCACCTTCCTGAATATGAATCGCTTCTACAGTACCTGCAACTGTACTTGGTACTTCAACTGTTGCTTTATCCGATTCAACCACGACCAGGCTTTGATCCACCTCAACTTCATCGCCAACCTGAACCAGAATTTCACCCACCAGGGCCTTTTCTACGCCAATATCCGGCAATTTCACTTCTACAGTAGATGTAGAAGCCGATTGAGAGGCCTGTTCACTTTGGCTAGAGGCTTTAGGCTGATGTGCCGCCACTTCCTGCAGGATTTCCTCATCAGGCAATTCAGTTGGAGTATTTTCCGAAGTTTTGTCAGCAGCATCAGCTTCCTGACTTTCTACCGTACTGGCATCATCTTCAGCCTGCAGTTCAATCAGGACAGTACCTTCAGATACTTCATCACCCTGATTGATCAGGATGTTTTTGACCACACCTGCTGAAGTGCTTGGCACTTCAACAGAGGCTTTATCCGATTCCAGCAGCACAATACTTTCATCTACAGCGATGGTGTCACCCACCTTCACCAGGATTTCTGCCACAGTTGCCTTGTCTACACCAATATCTGGAGTCGTAATTTGCATGATTAGTTCTCCTCTTTGTAGTCAGCAACTGGATGCAATTCAGGAGTCGCCTGAGGTGCCCAAGCCACCGGACGATCAGTATCTAACTCAAAGCTAGAGATCGCGTCTTTCACTAAACGTGCATCGACTTCGCCTTCATCTGCCAGCTTCTTCAAGGTTGCTACGACAATATGTGCAGCATCGACACCAAAGTAGCTACGCAGGTTGCCACGGGTATCTGAACGGCCATAACCATCGGTACCCAAGGCTACGAATGGACGGCTATCTGGAAGATAGGCACGGATCTGTTCGCTATAGGCACGCATGTGATCGGTAGCCGATACCACAATACCGTCCTTGTCACGTAACTGCTGAGACACCCATGGCTCTTTCGCTTCTTCAGCCAGTGGATGCAGGCGGTTATATTCTTCACATGCCATACCATCGCGAGCGAGTTCGTTAAAGCTGGTCACGCTCCAGACATTGGCATGAATCTGATATTCCTCACGCAGGATTTTTGCGGCCTTGATGACTTCACGCAGAATCACGCCTGAACCCATCAACTGAACCGTCGCTTTTTCGTCTTCTTCCAGCAGATACATACCACGCTTGATGCCTTCTTCTGCACCTTGCGGCATTGGCGGATGTTCGTAATTTTCGTTCATCAAGGTCAGATAATAGAACACACGCTCCTGATTCACATACATACGTTGCAGACCATCATGCACGATCACAGCAAGCTCATAGCCAAAGCACGGGTCATAAGAGACACAGTTTGGAATGGTGTTGGCCAGAATATGCGAATGACCATCCTGATGCTGCAAGCCCTCACCATTTAAGGTAGTACGGCCAGCGGTTGCACCCAGCAAGAAGCCTTGCGCCTGTGCATCACCTGCGGCCCAGGCAATATCGCCAATACGCTGGAAGCCGAACATCGAGTAGTACATGTACATCGGAATCATTGGCAGGTTATTGGTTGAATAACTGGTCGCCAAGGCTGCCCATGCGCTCATCGCACCGGCTTCGTTAATCCCTTCCTGTAACATATGACCGTCTTTGGCTTCACGGTAATGCATCAACTGTTCCTGATCTTCAGGGGTATATTGTTGACCATGCGCTGCATAGATCCCCAATTGACGGAACATCCCTTCCAGACCAAAGGTACGCGCTTCATCTGGCACGATCGGTACCACACGGTCCTTGATTGCTTTCTCTTTTAATAAGGCAGAGATGAGACGAACCATGACCATGGTGGTGGACTGTTCTTTACCGTTTGAACCTTTGAGCACAGCATCAAAAACAGAGAGCTCAGGAATTGGTAAAGATTCGCTTTCTTTGCGACGTGCTGGCAGATAACCACCCAGTGCTTCACGGCGTGCCTTCATATATTTAATTTCAGGCGAGTTTTCGCTTGGGCGGTAGAATGGAATTTCTTCCAGTTGTTCATCAGTAAATGGCAAGTTGAAACGGTTACGTACGTATTTCAACGATTCCAGCTGCATTTTCTTGATTTGGTGGGTCTTATTCACCGCTTCAATTTCATCAGACAGACCATAACCTTTTACGGTTTTCGCCAGAATGACCGTTGGCTGACCTTTGGCCTTGGTCGCTTCTGCATAGGCAGCAAAGACTTTGTACGGGTCATGACCACCACGGTTCAGATTATCAATATCTTCATCGCTCAGGTCTTTGACCAAAGCTTCTGCTTCTGGATATTTACCAAAGAAATGTGCGCGTGCATAAGCACCACCTTTCACCTGATAGCGCTGATAATCACCATCTACTGCTTCTTCCATAATCGCTTTGAGTGCACCAGATTTGTCTTTATCCAGTAGCGGATCCCAATGACGACCCCAGACAACTTTAATCACGCGCCAGCCAGCACCACGGAACAATGATTCAAGTTCCTGAATGATCTTGCCATTACCACGTACCGGGCCATCCAGACGCTGCAAGTTACAGTTCACCACCCAGATCAGGTTGTCCAGCTTCTCACGACCCGCCAGTGAAATCGCGCCCAAGCTTTCCGGCTCATCCATTTCGCCATCGCCCAGATAAGCCCAGACTTTACGGTCTTCTTCCTTAATCAAGCCACGGTTCATCAGATACTTTTGAATATGCGCCTGATAGATCGACATGATTGGACCCAGACCCATCGATACCGTCGGGAACTGCCAGTAATCTGGCATCAAGTAAGGATGAGGATAAGAGGGTAAGCCTTTGCCGCCGACTTCACGACGGAAATTATTCAGATGCTCTTCAGTTAAGCGACCTTCTAAAAATGAGCGGGCATAAATCCCCGGTGCACAGTGACCTTGATAGTAAATCAGGTCGCCACCGAAGCTGTCGTTATTGGCACGGAAGAAATGGTTAAAACCCACATCGTATAAAGTGGCAGATGAAGCAAAGCTGGCCAAGTGACCACCTAAGTCATCACCGGTTTTATTTGCGCGAAGCACCATTGCCAAAGCATTCCAGCGGATCAGCGCGCGAATACGGCGCTCCATGTCCTGGTCGCCCGGCATCGCAGGTTGTTCTTCTACAGAAATAGTGTTTAAGTAGGGAGTATTTAAACGCTGAATAGGAACATGTTTGGCAATTGCGCGTTGATAAAGTTTTTCAAGTAAAAAGGCGGCGCGCTCGGTTCCCATGTGCTGCAAAACGGAGTCAAAAGCGTCTTGCCATTCTTGGGTTTCTTGAGCGTCGGTATCTCCATAAAACGCCATAATCTACAGTTCCTGAAAGCCAAATTGATCACTTATATGTATCATATTTACGGCTTATGCAGGTATGGCCTTGGCTGAATGCGGTTCTGGAGTACTATTTATTATCTAAATATACATTGACACTTTATTACACAAAGTAACAAAAAGAAGTCAATAATGGCGATTTTTTATACGACAGTTATAATTCTCGGTGATAATATAATATCTAAAAGCAATTAGACCGAACTCCTTCTCTACTCCCTGGAAGAAATGTTCAGTCTAATTGCCTTAAAAGCGGTTTGATTGATTTTTTATGAGTATCAAGTATCAGACGTATTAAAGTATTTCAGTTATTTTGAGCAAAGCTACGCTTAAGGCAACATTGCTAAATAAGTTGAAGGATTTTTACGTTGACCGTCTTTTACTACTTCATAGTGTAGATGAGGACCAGTACAACGACCTGTACAACCTACATTCGCAATATGATCACCGGCTTGCACCTGATCTCCCACACGTGCAATCAAGCGTGAAGCATGGGCATAACGAGTAAGGTATCCATTACCATGGTTAATTTCGACATACTGACCATAACCTGTACCCCAACCCGATTTGGTTACGATACCAGGACCAGTTGCATAGATCGGTGTACCGCTTGCAGCAGCCAGATCTAGACCTGAGTGATTTTCAGCACGACCACCCATGGTACGGCCGCCAAAATTTGAGCTGACACGTTTCATGTCGGGTAATGGATGAGCCACTAACCACGAATAAGGATTATTTGAAGATGCAACTTTACTGGATGAAGAATTGCCATATTTTTGAGCAATGGTCTGATTATTCAGTTCAACCGGTTTTTCACGTAGCTGAACATTTAATTTAGTTTGTGCGGGAATATCAATATCTTCAGGATGGGTATAAGAACCCTGCGATAAAGTACGTGTTAACTGCTCAAGACGGTCAGGTGTAGCATCTTGTTGATTCAGATCCACTAAATCTGCAAAAGCTACTGAAGCAGCTGAAACCGAAATAGAAAATGCCAATAGGATACGTCGCATAGGCATATGCATAAAAAACCTCTCTAAACTGCTAATCGAGTTTCTTGAAGATCTCTTCCTTGATATCCACTTTAAGAAGCGCATAAGATTAAGACATAAACATGTAGGAATTATGTATGTCGGAACCTGTCAACGTCTTTCAAAAAACAAGAAAACAGATAAAAACAGGAAACTTTTCGTTTCTCTCATCACAAGTTTCTGCATGGCAGAAGCTTACGAAACTCGTACAACCGCTATTGCCTCAACCCGAACAATGGCAAGTTGCCTGCTATCAAAATGGTGTGTTAACGATTACTGGTGAAAACCAAGCCATGATTTCTCAATTGGCCTATCTTCAAAAGCAATACATCTCACAACTCTCTCAAATAAACGAATTAAAAGATCTCACTAAAATCCAGGTTTGCTTAAGGAATCCATCCCCTGTTCAACCGGTTCCAGAAAAATCTGAAAGAGCCTTGAGTCCAGAAACACAGGAATTACTTCGCGGTGCTGCTGACTTTATAAGCGACCCTAAGCTTAGCCAAGCTTTACTACGTTTGGCAAGCAATAAAAAGTAACATTGCAATGAGATGTAATAAATTCCAATGTTATTTTTATGTGACAGGCGTCACATTAGATGCAGCTAAGTTATAACACAAAGACACAAAGACAAGGACTTATGTCACAGTTACATAACTAATTGGACATTGAGTTACGTCATCAAATGTTACAATTTCATAGCTGCTTGGGTCACTTTTCACGTTACGCAATAGTTGATTATTCAAAGCATGCCCTGATTTGTAACCATCAAATTTGGCAATGATCTGGTGGCCTAGCAGGTATAAATCACCTACTGCGTCCAGAATCTTGTGACGTACAAACTCATCCGAGAAACGCAAACCTTCTTCATTGACCACACCAGTTTCATCTACACCGATGGCATTTTCCAAGCTTGCACCCAAAGCCAGATTATTGGCTTTCAAGTAGTCAAGGTCTTTCATAAAGCCGAATGTACGCGCTTCACTGACTTCATAAACGAAGGTTTCTGTAGAAAAATCGATGCTGGCAGACTGATGTTCTTTTTTAAAGGCAGGGTGATCAAAATCAATAGTGAAATTTAGCTGAAAGCCGTCGTGTGGGCTGAAAATCGCCCGTTTATCATCGATCAGGGCTTCAACAGGTTTAATAATTTTAATAAATTTCTTTGGTGCATCTAGTTCTTGCAAGCCGCCCTGCATGAGCAGATAAATGAAAGGTCCGGCACTACCATCCATAATGGGAACTTCTGAAGCTGACACTTCAATAATCAGGTTATCAATGCCCAGTCCCGCAATGGCGCTCATCACATGCTCAATCGTACCCACTTTGGCATTTGACTGAACCAGATTCGAACACATGAAGGCTTCCTGGATCAATAAGGCATCCGCAGGAATATCGACAGGTGGATCCAGATCAATACGACGAAACACAATGCCCCCATCGGCGTGGTGTGGCACAAAGTTAATCATAACCTTCTGCCCACTATGAAGACCGATTCCGCTCGCTTTCACGATACGTTGCAGGGTACGTTGTTTCAACATGCTTTTTATCATCTGTTCACCAATAAAACCGCTATACGTTAGCATATTTGGCCATTGATAAAAAACAAAAGGTGGCTCTAAAGCCACCTTTTCTGTGCAATCATCGTAAACACATGCTGTTACATATTACTTACGCTGTTGATTTTTAAGATAATCTTGGATGCTCATTGGCGTTGGACGCGGGCTAGAAACTGAAGCTGCAGGATTAGCTGCTGCACCTGCTTCATTTTGCTGACGCTGAATTGCCGGTACATCATCATCTTCAACTACTGCCTGTGATGCTGATGGACGTGCTGCCTGTACATTCGCGCGTTTAGTCGGCTCAACCGAATCTGCAGCATGGCGAGTCAGACCAGTCGCAATCACTGTGACGCTGATTTCATCACGAGCATCAGGATCAAATACTGTACCGTAGAAGACCTGACCTTCGTCTAGATCCACGATCTGGTTTACAACATCAGTAATTTCTTCGATTTCACCGAAGGTTACGTCATCACCACCCGTCACGTTAATCAGAATACCTTTGGCATTCATG
Organism: Acinetobacter sp. GFQ9D191M; assembly: GCF_011174875.1. Taxonomy (NCBI): domain Bacteria; kingdom Pseudomonadati; phylum Pseudomonadota; class Gammaproteobacteria; order Moraxellales; family Moraxellaceae; genus Acinetobacter; species Acinetobacter sp. GFQ9D191M. The sequence continues at coordinate 88,193 of NZ_JAALGV010000101.1, read as the reverse complement.
ATGGTGACGTTATCCAGTAATGGGCTGCGAATCGCCTGTTCTGCTGCCTGACGTGCACGGTTTTCACCACGACCCAAGCCTCCCCCCATCATGGCATAACCACGTGTACTCATTGCAGTTTTCAGATCGGCGAAGTCAAGGTTAATGTGACCAGGACGTACCACCAGATCAAAGATACTACGTACCGCATTCAACAGTACATCATCCGCTTTTTTATATGCATCCTTCATTGAAATATCACGGAAGACTTTCAATAGACGCTGGTTTGGAATGATGATCAGAGAATCTACGTGCTGTTCTAACGCTTCAATCCCCTTCTCGGCAGATTGCAGACGGCGTTTACCTTCAAAGTTGAATGGTGTAGTTACGACACCAACAGTGAGGATACCCATTTCTTTAGCAATTTCAGCAACGACTGGCGCAGCACCGGTACCTGTACCACCACCCATACCGGCAGTAACGAATACCATATCGGTACCTTCAAGCTGCTGGCGGATCAGTTCACGGCTTTCTTCTGCTGCCGCTTGACCGACCTGTGGATTTGCTCCAGCACCCAGACCACGTGTACTTTGCTCACCCAGCTGAATTTTAAATTCGGCTTCCATGCGATCCAGTGCCTGTTTGTCTGTATTGGCACAGACGAACTTTACGCCCTGGATATCGGACTGCAACATATGCTGTACAGCATTACCACCCGCACCACCTACACCAAATACAGTGAAACGGGCTTGACCATTGCTATCGCTATGATCTTCTTCGAAAAATTCAAATGAGGCCATGACCTATAAAATTCCTAATTCATAATTGGCAGTCACTAAGCCCGTATACTGCCTTAATCTTGATAAAAATTGTTTTTAAGAATGCTGCTCAAGCAGGCACTTGTCAAGTACAAGCCGGATTAACTACAACTTCCCAACAATATTCACAATAAAAATCGCTTAAAAGATCGCTTTTAACGTTTCGTTAAAACCTGACCATGCCCGTTTAATGCGCTGTGTTACTGATAATTTGTCCCCGTCTTCGGTTTCAACGAGGGTTTCCTGGGTATCACTCTGACTAAACATCAGCAAACCAGCCACTGTTGCGTACTGGGAACGACGTAAAGCCGCCTGGTGCTGTTCATCCGCATAGACCTGTACCGGCGGATTGCCCAGATGTGCAGATACACCCAAGGTACGGCGTACAAAGCTGACCATACCTTCAATCTGACTGGCATCACCAGTCAGCACCACACCATGATACAGTCCCTGCATCGCGCCATGGTTCACCAGTTCATCACGCACCAGACCCATGATTTCTTCATAACGCGCCATGATAATTTCAGTCAGTTCAATCCGGCTAATGGTTTGTGGTCCATCAATGCCCTGGAACTGAATCATATGCTCTGGTTTAACCACTTTCAGGTCAACACAACCATAGAGCAATTTCAGACGTTCTGCTTCTTCTGTCGTAGTCTGTAAAACTGCTGCGATATCACGGGTCACATGTTCACCGCCACGCTGAATGGTATGGGTTAATGCCAAACGGCCATCCAGATAAACAGCGACATTGGTGGTTCCCGCACCGATATCCACCAGACACACGCCATATTCTTTTTCATCTTTGAGCAGGCTGGCTTCAGCGGTAGCCAGACAGGACACCACCATTTTCTCCACACCGATATTGGCCCCTTTTAAAGCGCGGTCAATATTCTGCATGGTGCTGATCGGTAACATCATCAAGTGATAATGCCCGGTCATGCTATGTGCCGACATACGGATCGGGTTGAGTACCCACTCAGGTGCATCATCCAGCTCGAAGCCCAATGGTACCGCACTCACCAGATAATGATCTGAGGTGACATGACTGGCTTTGGCCAGCTCAAGTGCCCGTACCACTTCACTGGTCGTAATTGAATGTTCACTATTATCAATGGTGGTACGACCCGAGGCATAAAAGCTTTTTAATTCAGCACTCGGGATCGAAATCCACGCAGAATGCACACGACATTCAGCCATATCTTCCGCTTCTTGTACGGCGTTTTTAATGGCGGTAATGACTTTATCGAGACTGACAATTTTTCCTTTATTCATGCCTCGGTTACGAGCGGTCGCCATTCCAATCACTTGGATATTGTCTGGCGCGTGTACCTTACCAATCAAAACTGAAACTTTGTGTGTCCCAATGTCAATCGCCACAACCGAGGGAACAGCTTCACTCATTATTAACTACTACCATTACGTGTTTGTTAGATTTATGGCTTTATAAGGCCTCTAGTTTTTAAAGCCGGTCATTATGGCTTTACTGTTACATTATTCTCAACGCCCGTGTCATTAATGGTTACAATAAATTGACCATTTACAATTTTAGGCGGAATTGAATTTTTCCATTGAATCGCCAATCCATTACGATAACGCAGGTCAATCGCTGAAATTTTTGACCATACCGGTTTTAGTTCGCTATAGGACAGATGACTCAAACGTTGCAACTTGCTCATGGTCTGGTCTTTATCGACAATCACACGCAAACCTGAATCAAACTGCATAAACCACGTCATTCGTTCAGTTAAATATAATTCTTTTAAACGAATACCTTGTGGTAAAAATAACTGGTTGATTTCATTATAACGTCGCATCATGGTATTTGCATGAGTAGAGGGTCCATGCAGCAACGGTAAAGCTGAATAATCTTTAGGACTGACTTCAGTGAAAATAATGCCACTATCACTTAGCAGTCGTCCTGTACCCCATCGTGCAATAGCATGATGCGGCATCACCCGGACATGAATCTTGTCTGGCCAGGCACGAGACACTACGACACGGTCCACCCAGGACAATTCCAGTGCGCGGTCACGAATCGATTCCAGGTCCGAAGTGAAATAGTTTTCAGTCACAATCGGTGAAACGTACTGCATGACCTGGCGCTCTTCAGCTGCTGAACGCGTTCCTGCCACTTTCAGCTCTGCTACCTGAGCATCCGTCATCACCTTATACAGGCCAAAAATCCCAAAAGCCAGCACCACCAGCGCGACACACAACAAGGCCCAACCACCCAGGTTGGTCAGTTTTTCTTTGCGTGTCGGCGGCTTGTCGTGAATTGAGGTAATCGCAGCACGTTTACGGCGCATGGTTGCTGGGAGTTGAGCCATAACTTAGTGTGCCGCACCGTTTAATGTTTGTTCCAGAATCGCTACACAGAGCGCATCAAAACTATAGCCGACGGCTGCTGCCGCTTTTGGTACCAGAGAATGACTGGTCATCCCCGGAACTGTATTCACTTCCAGCAACCAGAAATTACCCTGTTCATCCTGCATTGCATCAATACGGCCCCAGCCACTTGCACCCACTGCCTGGAAGGCACGTAGAGCCAAGGCTTGCAATTCTTTCTCTTCAGACTCGCTTAAGCCACATGGAATGCCATATTCCACATCATTACGCTGATATTTAGCTTCATAGTCATAGAAAGCCACATCTTCTGGCGGTTGCAGACGAATGACAGGTAGGGCCTGACCATTCAGAATTACAATGGTAAATTCACGGCCTGTGATCCATTTCTCTGCCATAACCACGGCATCATGTTCAGTGGCTTTGGCAATCGCATCAGCAAAGTCTTCTACTTTTTCAACTTTACTCATACCAATACTCGAACCTTCGTGTACAGGCTTAATGATCAGCGGCAAATCTAGAGCAGATACAATTTCTTGCGCATTCGAGTTCTTGGTCACGATACGATATGGCGCAGTAGGTAATTCTGAACCCTGCCAAACCTGTTTGGTTTTGACTTTATCCATACCAATGGCAGAACCCTGTACGCCTGTACCGGTATATGGAATATTCAACCATTCCAGCGCACCCTGAATCTGACCGTCTTCACCGCCACGACCATGCAATACCACAAACGCACGATCATAATTTACTAGCTCGGTAACACTACGCTCTTGTGGATCAAACGCTTCTGCATTGACCCCAGAACGCATTAATGCCTCAAGTACGGCGGTTCCACTATCTAGCGAAACCTCACGCTCTGCAGATTTACCACCCAGCAATACGGCAACTTTTCCGAATTTTGAAGCATTTGACACGTTTATATCCTTAAACTTTTTGAATCTGTTCAATCAGTCATAACATGACTATTTTACTTTACATATAAATGATTTTGAGCAAGTTCGATTGAGATTGCTCCAACATTACCTGCGCCTTGGGTTAATAACAAGTCATTTGCTTGCAATACCTTTTTCATCACCTGGCTCAGGTTCCCCTCAACCGGATCAATCAGGATTGGTTCAACTTCCCCACGTAAACGGATACTACGTGCCAATGCGCGGCTATCTGCACCTACAATTGGCTTTTCCCCTGCCGGATACACTTCAAGTAAGAGCAGCTGATCAACTTGTGAAAGCACTTCTACGAAGTCATCAAAACAGTCACGGGTACGGCTGAAACGGTGCGGCTGGAACATCATCACCAGACGGCGATCTGGATGGCTGGCACGAGCCGCTTTAATAGTGGCTTCTACTTCTTTTGGATGGTGACCATAGTCATCGACCAGTTTCACATCGCCGCCTTCAAGTTCGAATTGACCTTGTACCTGGAAGCGACGACCTACACCACTGAAGCCTTCCAGTGCACGGCAAATAGCTGCATCGGATACGCCTTCATCCGTTGCAATCCCAATTGCAGCCAAGGCATTGAGTACATTGTGCAGACCCGGCTGATTCACAGTCACGCGTAGCGGCTCACGATCTTTACGTAATACGGTAAAGTGGCTGCGCATACCTTCCTGTACGACATCGACGGCACGAATGTCATTATCTTCATTAAAACCATAAGTCAGTAATGGACGACCAATACGCGGCATGATTTCACGGATATTGGCATCGTCACCACACACAACCGCCAAACCATAGAATGGTAGTTTTTGTAGGAACTGGATAAAGGTATCTTTTAAAACATCGAAGCTACCGCCATAAGTATCCATATGGTCAGCATCGATATTGGTCACCACGGCAGCCATTGGTTCTAGATACAGGAATGAGGCATCTGATTCATCGGCTTCTGCCACGATATAACGACTTGCACCCAAAGCGGCATTCACACCGGTACGGTTTAGCAAACCGCCGATCACATAAGTTGGATCCAGATTTTCTTCTGCCAGCATACAGGTGATCAGGCTGGTGGTTGTGGTTTTACCGTGAGTGCCTGCAACCGCGATCCCGTGACGGTAACGCATCAGCTCACCCAGCATTTCTGCACGGCGGACTACCGGTGTACGGGTTTCAAGAGCCGCCTTGATTTCCGGGTTTTCCTTATCAATCGCGGTAGATACCACGATGACATTGGCACCCTTAATATTGCTGGCTGCATGGCCGATATAGACCTTGATACCATTTTCTTCTAATTGAGCCGTAGTTTTAGAGGCCTTGATGTCTGAACCAGAAACTTTATACCCCTGGTTTTTCAGTACTTCCGCGATCCCGCACATCCCTGCACCACCAATCCCTACAAAATGGATATGCTTGATCCGGCGCATTTCCGGGACTTTAATTAATTTCTTTGCTTGGTCTGCTGGGGTTACTGGAGACATAATTTACTCGGATTACAATTCTTGAATTAAACGGACCACATGCTGGGTCGCATCGGGTTGAGCCTGACGGCGTGCTTTTACCGCCATTTCCATCAATACCTGACGGTCAAGCATCGGCTCTAATAAGGTTTTTAAACTGTCTGGCGTCAAAGTAGCCTGCGGGCAGATTTTAGCTGCCTGCTGATTGGCCAGGAATTTGGCATTCGCAGTCTGATGGTCATCAACCGCACTTGGAAGCGGTACAAAAATCGCGGCTACACCGGCAGTTGCAATTTCAGTAACCGTCAGTGCACCGGCACGGCAAATGACCAGATCGGCGTCGCTATAAGCTTGGGCCATATCTTCAATAAACGGCTGAACTTCAACCTGCAAGGAGGCGGGTTTGTCTGCATAACGTGCGCGCGTTGCTTCAGCATGATTTTGACCACACTGATGATAGACATTTAACGGCACATTCAACTGTTTCAAGGCTTCCGGCACACGTTCATTTAAGGCTTGTGCCCCAAGTGAACCACCAACAATTAAAATTCGTAGCGGCTGGCCAGCTTTTTCCCGCTCCTGATAACGCCAGGACGGATTTAAAATTTCTGTAATTTCTTTGCGTACCGGATTACCAGTAGTCACCACTTTATCTTGTGCCGGGAAAGTATCAGGAAAAGCTTGACATACCGTTTTAGCGACCCGTGACAACTGGGTATTGGTAAAACCCGCGACTGCATTTTGCTCGTGAATAATTACAGGAATACCCAGGATCCGCGCTGCCAGACCACCCGGTCCTGCCACATAACCGCCAAAGCCTGCAACAGCTTCGACTTTGAGCTGTTTCATATGCTTCATAGCACTAAGAGTGGCTTTTAAAATTTTAAACGGGGCCAAGACTTTACGCACAAAACCATTGCCACGCACACCTTGAATATCGATTTGATAAATTGGAATATTATGGTTTTTTAATAATCGGTTTTCCATGCCCGCTGGTGTTGCCAACCAGGACACTTCAATTCCTTGTTGTTGTAGATCTTTTGCAACGGCTAACGCTGGAAACACATGTCCACCCGTACCTGCGGCCATCATCATGACATGTTTAGGCTGTTTTTGCTGAGCGTCGGTCACGGTCTAATTCTTCAATTAAAAAATGAAACAGGAGGTCTAATTTAAGTCATCAATTGTAATCACAAACGCTTGCCCTTGAAAGTTTATTTACCTTATTTCAACAAGCGTTTCATTGTTTTTTTCATACTAATTTGAAGTTTAAACTAGTTTTATTATAAGGTCTGCATTTTTCCTTAGACTTAAGTGAAATATAAGCATAATTTTTAAATATTTTTCATTTAATCTTTTTATAGTCATTTCCTAAATCTATACATTTTTCACTAATTACTGCTATTTTTCCATTTAATTCATCCTATTAACTTATGCCTAAATCATATAAATCTGAATAAAATTTTATGTTATCCCTATCTCTATATAATTTTTTTCAAATTGATCTGCATACTCCTTAAATGGATTCAAGCATTATAGATGTCAAAAATATCAATTCGTGATCTATGGATTATTTTAGCCGGTTATCTGGCGGCCATGCATGTCGGCAAACTGTCTGCTGTTATTCCCATTCTGCAACAGGATTTAGGCTTAAGTTTTACGCAAGCCGGGTTTTCCCTATCTTTAGTACAAGGGGCCGGGATGCTATTCGCCCTTTGTATTGGTGCTTTTTCGGAAAAAGTGGGTTTAAAGCGCTGCATGATTTTGGCGTTAATCATTTTAGGACTGAGCAGTATCGCTGGCCTTTGGATTCAGCATGCCACAGCCTTATATTTCTTCCGCTTTACCGAAGGGATTGGATTTTTAACTATTTCCTTGTGCGCGCCTGCAATTTTAAAACGGATCAGTCGGCCTGAAACACTGAATTTTAAAATGGGACTCTGGAGTTCCTATATGGGTGTCGGTGTCAGTCTTGCTGTTTTTAGTATTCCTGTTTTACTCGAATACCTGAACTGGCAGAATATTTGGGCTATTCTCGGCAGTCTATGCTTGATTATTGCAGGCATCATTAAACGATACCTGCGAATAGATTCAATGGCATTTGCATCTAACACAATTCCTCAACCAGTACCGTCAAATACTTCATTCTGGCAGATTGTCAAAGTTACCCTTACCCATCCACCCATTCTGTGTTTAGCTATTATTTTTGCCTGTTATACCAGTCAGTGGATTACCGTGACCGGGTTCCTGCCCAGCATGTATGTCGAACATGGTATTGATTTAAAAGTTGCAGGCGTTCTGGTTTCAATCGTGGTACTTGCCAATCTGGGCGGCACTTTTGGTGCAGGTATGTTGTTACAACGTGGCTGGAAACCCAAGACGCTATTCAGTACCGGATTTACAGCCATGCTGTGCAGCAGCTTTCTGGCTTTTGCAGCCAGTTCATGGCTCATGTTCGACTTACAGTTTATAAGTGCTGTACTGTTTTCACTGATTGGTGGAATTATCCCGACCACTATTTTTGCCATTACTTTGCAGCATGCCCCGCGTGCCAATGCCGCAGCAGCCAGTGTGGGTCTGGTTTTACAGCTTTCAGCCTGTGCTCAATTTTTTGTGCCGCCTTTGAGCGCAGCACTGGTTTCGACTACACAGAATTGGGCTTATATCGCGGCAGTTACCGCCAGCCTCTCTATATTAGGAATCTTAATGACCCTGCTTTTATTCAAGCATTATGGCCAATAAAAAGAGCCTCAGACGAGGCTCTTTTTTATTATTGAAAGCTTAGGCTTGACCCAGACCGGCTTCCAGTACATCAAACAGGTCATCTGCAATGGAGGTACCAAACTGAGTATCAATTTCACGGATACAGGTTGGACTGGTGACGTTAATTTCAGTGACATAATTGCCAATCACATCCAGACCGACAAATACCAAACCTTTTTCTCTGAGATAAGGCCCCACTTGCGCTGCAATGGCTCTATCATTCTCAGTTAATGGACGTGCTTGACCTAAACCACCTGCTGCCAGATTGCCACGCACTTCACCATTTTGCGGAATACGGGCCAGACAATACGGTACTGGTTCGCCATTGATCATCAGGATACGCTTATCCCCTTCTACAATTTCAGGAATATAACGCTGTGCCATAATCGGCTGGTTACCATTGTTGGTCAGAATCTCAATGGTTGAGCCAATATTGATACCATCCTGATAGAGACGGAAAATTCCGGTGCCGCCCATACCATCCAATGGTTTTACAATCACATCAACATGCTCTTTTAAAAATTCACGGAGCAGGCTTTGTTGCGACGTTACCAAAGTCGGAACTTGCAGGTGCGGGAACTGAGTAGCAAACAGCTTTTCATTGCAGTCACGCAGGCTTTGCGGTTTGTTGATAATCCATGCTCCTTCACGTTCTGCCTGTTCCAGAATATAAGTGGTATAGACAAAGTTCATGTCGAATGGCGGATCTTTACGCATCAGCACCACATCATAAGCCGCAATCGATTCTTTTTTCTTTTCACCCAGTTCGTAGTAATGGTTATAGTCTTCAAATACCTGCAAAGGCGAGATCAGACCAAAGGCCTTACCTTGGTCGATATATAAATCTTGCTGTAATGCATAACCCAGTTCATGTCCACGGCGTGCAGCTGCCCATAACATGACCATGGTTGAATCTTTTTTCAGGTTTACATTTTCGATGGGATCCATCACAACAAGTACGCGCATGTCTCTGTGCTCTTTCTTAAAAATACATTAGCAAGGAGTATAGCCTGTGCAGTTTCTTTTGTTTATGGTGATTTTGCATGACTAATTTTGTATAAATGCTTAAATACTTTAATCAACAAGAGCATTTATCATGCAGCAGGCAATTGTCGGCTTTCATCTGGATGAAGAAAATCATTGGGTCGCTGAACTGGCCTGTGGTCATGGTCAGCATGTGCGGCATGATCCACCTTGGCAAAACCGTCCTTGGGTCATGACCGAACAAGGCCGTAAAGAAAAACTGGGCGTCTTATTGGACTGCAAAAAATGTGAAATACACGAGTATTAATATCTTCTAAATCAAATCAGTATATATACTCACCCTGAGTATTTTATCTCGTTTAGAAAATTGATTAAAACCTGAATAAAAATAATAATACCTTGCTTATAAATGCATTATCTTTCAACTAAATACATCTAATTTTATGATTTAACGATTATTTTTCGAAATCATGGTTCCCAGCATAATAATAAAGGTACTGACCCCGCCAATCAGTAAGCTCATCAGGGCAATTTCCAAAGTGATCTTATGATGCCAGCTCTGATCAGGAATCCAGGGCAAATTCAGATTTTCCCCAAAGATAAAGTTAATAGTACATATAATCAGAAAGCCAATCGTTGTAGAGATCAGTAAAGTCACCACCAAGTTTTTCCACATCTTGTAGCCTACCAGCATGACAATAATGGCTAAACCTACCACCGTTATAATCGATATAAATAAAACACTGTTCCAGTAATCCATTCCTAGTACTCTTATTTTAAATCAATTAAAATTATGAAATTCTTATAATTAATTACGTAATGTTTATTTCAATATAGGCGGATTACAATTTGTAAACAATGACCATAACTACCTTATTCATTTTATTTGTAAAGAGACTTTATGAGGTTTAATTCATGCTTTAATGAGTTTCTTTTAAAAATATTTTTCTTTTTAGATAAAATAATTTTGATCAAGATTTATATATTGAGAAGAATATTTATATAAAATTTAATTTTGAAGAAGATAATATAACTTATCAAATTTAAAGTTTATCTAGATCAGAATTTCTATCTTATTATTTATATTTCTTTTAAATACAGTCGCCTGAACAGAATCTTTCTTCCCATAAAAAGTAAAGCCTTAGATTACTAAGGCTTTACTTTTTATCTGGTGAATCAGGTTTTAGATTCCGTATTTCACACGATAAGCTTCCATTTTCGCCAATGCTTCGCTATCGCCTTTTGCATCTAGGTAATTCATTAAATCTTTCATGGTAATTAGTGCATGTACTGGAATTTCCAGTTCTTTTTGTACTTCCTGAATAGCAGATAATTCACCTTGGCCTTTTTCCTGACGATCAAGAGCAACCAGTACACCTGCAATTTGCGCACCAGCATTTTTCAGGATGGTGACTACTTCACGAATCGCAGTACCGGCTGTAATCACATCATCAATAATCCAGACTTTTTTCCCTTCCACTGAAGCACCGACCAGCACACCACCTTCACCGTGATCTTTGGCTTCTTTACGGTTAAAACCCCATGGCACGCTTACGCCATGATTTTGAGACAGCGCCACTGCTGTAGCCGCCACAAAAGGAATACCTTTGTAAGCTGGTCCAAAAATCACTTCAACATTATCGCATTCAGTTAATTTTGCAGCATAGCCAGAAGCCAGTAGTGACAAGGCTTCACCATCATTGAGCAAGCCAGCATTAAAAAAATAAGGACTCACACGTCCTGATTTTAAAGTAAACTCACCAAATTTAAGCACACCACGTGATAATGCGAGTTCGATAAAAGCTTGCGGGTTAAACTGAGCTGGCGTTGACATGAGGTGCTCCTAAATCCATTAATTAAGGGTAAGACTTGCGCATGATACCAAAGAGTAGCTATCCAGGTGATCAAAAAATTCTTCGTGTCGTTTCAATTAATGTCAACGGTTTACGTTCCTCTGTCAGCAAGGGCTTGCTAGAGTGGATCGAACAGTCTGATGCCGATGTGATCTGCATGCAGGAAAGCCGGATTACCCATGCGCAGTGGACTGATAAATTTAAGCCTGAAGGCTGGTATACCCACCTGTTCCCTGCCGAGCGTCCAGGTTACGCGGGTACAGCGATTTACAGCCGTCTGCCTTTCGTTTCCATTACCGATGGTTTGGGTTTTGAACTGGCCGATTCTCAAGGTCGCTTTATCTCGGCAGAATTTGACTTGGGTCTAGAAAAAACAGCACATATCTGTTCGCTGTATTTACCTTCAGGTTCTTCGGGCGATGAAGCGCAGGCACGTAAAGATCACTTTCTGGAAGAGTATAAAAAGATCCTGAAACAATGGCGCGATGAAGACAAATCCATCATTGTCTGTGGTGATTACAATATCGTGCATAAACGTATCGATATTAAAAACTGGTCTGGTAACCAGAAAGCATCGGGCTGCTTGCCGCATGAACGTGCATGGTTGGATCATATCTATGATGAACTGGGTTATGTCGATACGTTCCGCGAAGTCCGTAAAGAAGCCGAGCTATATTCCTGGTGGTCGAATCGTGGTCAAGCCCGCGCCAAGAACGTGGGCTGGCGGATTGACTATCAGGCCTGCTCACCGGACTGGAAAGACCGTACTGTAAATGCCTGGGTCTATAAAGATGAATGGTTTAGTGACCATGCACCCGTGATTATTGACTATAAAATCTAAAACTGACCGAAAGATTGAGTGAACATTCGTTCACTCAATTAAGGTTTATTACCTACACTACATGACGTATTTTCAGGTTTATCTTCAGACCCTAACAGCGCATGATACTCACACGGCACAGGGATATGTCAGGATGACACTATAAGGACAGGACGCCGTAGGAAGAAAATAAAACAAACTATCAGATTTAGCTTGTTTTTCATGGATGTGACAACGGACGTTGTATTGAGACCCGCATAATCAGGATGATTAGATGCGGGTTTTCTCATTTCAGTACCTTCATTTTTTTCTTATTCTTAAACTTTACCATTTACTTTTTAATACCCATTCTGCTCTTAAACGATGTCAATCGAATGACATGTCTTTTAAATATTGCTTAAAAACAAGCTTCTTGGAAACACATAGGCGATCGGCATAAATTCAGCTAAGCTAAGCCATCAATAAATAAACTGTTTGGGATACAGCGAGCATGCTCAAGATTTATGGCATTAAAAACTGCAATTCGATGAAAAAAGCTTTTGATTTACTTGATGAACTGGGATTGGCTTACGAATTTCATGATTATAAAAAACAGGGAATTGACGCGGATACTGTTAAAACCTGGCTAGATGCTTTAGGTCAAGATGTGGTACTGAATAAGAAAGGCACCACCTGGCGTAAACTTACTATTGAAGAGCAGGAAAATGCCCTTGCCAGTGAAGATAATCTGATTACCGCCTTAACTACTCATACCAGCCTGATCAAACGTCCGGTATTACAGACTGCAACTGGTTTTATCGCTGGTTTTGACGAAGCCGCTTATCAAAAGCTAAAAGACTAATCATCCCAGATGATCTGGAAGAATAAAAAAAGCCTGACTTCTGTCAGGCTTTTTTATGGTAGTTTTTAGAGAACGGTCATGATCTATTATTTGGCACGAATCCAGGTTTGGTTACGACCTAAAGCAGACACGCCGATATAACCGCGCAGCTCAAGCTTCTTGCCACCATCTGTCAGGTTGCCTTTCAGCTTATAAGTTTTACCAGATTTTGGATCTAGGATCGAACCACTGTCATAGCTGGTTCCGCCTGTATTTTTCAGGCCTTTCACAATCGTTAAACCTTTCAGCGATTTATTGTGATACGGACCTTCACATTTTGTACAAGCATTTTCTTCACCCGGTGTTAATACCGATTGGATGCTTGCAGATAATGTCCCATTTTTTTGCTCAGTAAATTTTACTATAGCCTTTGGTTGTTTGGTTTCGTCGTCAATCGTTTTCCAAACGGTACCATTTAAAGGATCTGCAGCATTGGCCAGCGCAGATAAGCCGAGTAGTCCTAACATTAGCGTAATTTTTTTCATTTTTCTTCATTTCCCTAGTCTGAGATAGACCGATGTAGTATTAAAAAGTCACAACATTTTTGCAATTTTTACCTGTGACTATTTAGTGTAACCTTGTAAACATTGTTGGTAAATAATCCACATAATCAATAAAAGCAGAAAAAGATGGAAAGAAGATGAAGATGAGCCCCGTGACGAAACAATTAATTACAGAAAGTCTTTTAAAAGCGACCATCCGTGCGCCTAGTCGGTTCAATCTTCCTCCAAGCTCCTTGCGGGTCGCACTGGAGCAGATGTGCAAGATTTTTCCGCAAGATAAGTCCGTACAAATCCGTTCACTCCGACTGGCGGGTATACATGCCGAGGAAATCAAGCCGCAACAGGAATCCAGCCAGCTGATTTTTCATATTCATGGCGGTGCTTTTTATCTCGGTTCCTTAAATACCCATCGTGCCTTTATGACCCAGATTGCCGCTCGCACCCAGATGCAAGTACTGCATATTGATTATCCTCTGGCACCTGAATCTGCTTATCCTGAACCTTTGGAGGCCCTATTTGATGTCTATAATCTGTTATTAGATCAGGGCATTCAGGCCAAGGATATTATTCTGTCCGGAGATTCGTGTGGTGCTAATCTGGCATTGGCATTGGCACTCAAGTTACAGCAGGAAGACCTACCACAGGTGAGTGGACTGATTCTACTTTCCCCTTTCCTTGATCTGACCCTGACTAGTGAATCACTACGCTATAATCAGAAACATGATGCCCTGCTGTCGATTGAAACCCTCAAAACCGGGATTCAGTATTATGTACCGAGTGCAATGGATCGTGGCGATCCGGAAATTTCCCCATTTTTTGCCGATCTCAGTGGTTTGCCACCGATGCATATACAGGTGGGGTCTAAAGAAATTCTGCTGGATGATGCCACACGCTTCAAGGAAAAAGCGGAACAGGCTGGTGTCGAGGTTGAATTCAAGATATATACCGGGATGTGGCATAACTTTCAGATGTTTAGTGCCTGGTTTGAAGAGGCCCGACAAGCGCTGGCGGATCTTTCAGAATTTGCTCATCGTCTGGATCAAGACTAGAAATTTAAAAGAAGCCATAAAAAAGGTCAGCGATTGCTGACCTTTTTTTGTTCATTCATTTTCTATCGAATTTTAGATCTGGCTTACCTGCGCCATCGCAGTTTCAATTGCCTGCTGTTTCGCTACATCACCCATATTGACGCCTTCAGCACGAATCACGTGCACATCAGTTACGCCAGTAAAGTTAAATACAGTTTTCAGGAAAGCTTCCTGGAAATCGACTGGGCTTTGTTCGCCATAAATACCCCCACGGCTACTGGCAATATAGACTTTCTTTTCACCTGCCAGACCCACTGGGCCATTTTCTGTATATTTAAAGGTACGTCCCGCCACACTAATGCGGTCAATCCAGGCTTTTAAAGTAGAAGGTAGGCCGAAGTTATACATAGCAGCCCCTACCACCACGATATCCGCCTGTAAGTACTGCTGTAAAATCTGTTCTCCTAAAGCCGCCTGCTCAAGATTCTGACCCATCAAAATTTCGGCAGTTAAATGTGGAATCGGCTGTGCAGCTAAGTCCAGATATTCAAGCTCAACTGCCTCACCATGTTTCTGTTGAAGCTGTCCCACAATAGCTTGAGTCAACTGACGGGAAATAGAGGCATCACCTAAAATACTGGCATCAATCTGTAAAATTTTCATTGCTTAATCTGGTCCGTTCATTGTTCGGGAATGGACATAGCTTAATAAACTTTAAATAATGAAATAATGGGTTTAAATAAAACACTTCATTGCGTATTTAGAACAATAAATTTCTAGCTTAATTTTTCTCCTTTTTTTTAATTTTTGATAAATATTACTGATTATCAATGAATTAATTTTATGTTATATTTCTGTAAATAATTAAAGCAATATTTTTCTATCTTTTAAAAACTTAGCAATAACAATAAAGGTCAGACCTGTTGTATGAAGCGAATGTCAGCAGTATTACAAAAATTCCAGAATCATCGACTCAAGAAATATCTGATCGAAGATGAAGTGGTGATGAACTGGGGAATTTTGAAAAAGTGTATCCTGATGCTGGCACTGGGCTGTGGCATACATATCAGCTGGCTAAGTTGGGACCTTTTTGTCCTGTCACATCCGCAATACTGGCAGCATGTCCATATTGATGTCGTTCGTTCAGAGATTCACATGAATGGCCTATTTTTACTGGCGCTGGTTCTTCTGATTTATCCCTGTTATAAATTTCAGGGCAATGCACTGATAGAACGATATTTTCCCTATCTGGCAGTGGGCATCTTTGTGGTGTCCCTGTGTCGGGATGCATATATCGTAGGCGTGATTAGCCCGGTAGCCACAATTGCCTATGTTTGCCTGATGACGGTAGGTCTAGTCCTGTTTCACCGGAGACTGGTCTATAGCATGCTGATTCCGGCCTCACTGTTTCTGGTAACTTGTGCCTATCTAAGCTTTAACCAACAACTGCCTTATTCACCACTTTTTAATATTCAGGACCAGTTTTTCCATAATAGCTTCTGGCTGTTATCAATGCTGTATTTTATCCTGCCGATTCTTGCTGTCTGCATGATTTTATTTGAGATTTTACTCAGTCAATGGCGCTATCGCGAACAGCTAATTAACCATCTCAGCCAGATTGATCCTCTGACCAATCTGTTTAATCGCCGTAGCATTAATCAATGTCTGGATCAGTTAAATAGTACTGCGACTTTTAACTATGCCCTGGTGCTGCTGGATCTGGATCATTTCAAAAAGATCAATGATTACTATGGACATCACAAGGGCGATGAAACATTGGTACAAGTCAGTGCGGTACTAAACCAGCAATTGCGTGAAAGCGATGTCGTTGGCCGGTTCGGTGGTGAAGAATTTATTCTGGTCCTGAATAATTCCAGCCTGGAGAAAGCTCAGCAGGTAGCAGAGCGTTGCCGAAGCGCGATCCAGCAACTACAGATTTTTAGTGATGAAGGACAATTGATCCCGGTGACGGCCAGCTTTGGCATTGCTATTTCAAAACCAGAATTACGCCCACAGCAACTTTTAAGCCAAGCCGATCAGGCCCTTTATCAGGCCAAAGCTAGTGGACGGAATCAAGTGAAATCTTATCTGGAACCTCTAAAAGTTCAACCAGCCTGATATTTTTATCGGCCTTATTCACTTTAAAGCATGTACCCGAAAAGCTTTAAAGTGAATGCTAGAGCTGTTCTAAAAGCTGTAGCTGTGCCAATAATTCTGCTTTACTAAATGCGCCAGTCAAACGTAAGCTGCGAATCTCCTGCTGCTGAGTATCAAGAAATAAATAGGTCGGTGGTCCCAGAATTTCCCATCGGTTAAGTAAAGCCTGATGCGTAGCATCATACTGACTAAGATCAAGCTTGATCAGAAAATAAGGGGCTAAGGCCTGCTGGACAGCAACTGCCTTTAATACTTTATGTTCAATCGGCTGACAGGCCACACACCAATCAGCATAGACATCAATAATGACCTTCTGCCCTTGCGGTACTGTAGCCAATAACTGTTCAAATTCAGTGGCCGTTTTTGCTATATGCCAACTCGCCTGTTGTTGGGCAGTTTCAACAAAAAAACGCTGACTATGCTGATACTGACTATATGTAATATAAGGCACTGCAATAGCCAAACAGATGATATAGAGCCAGCGCAGTCCGGTATTTTTCCAGAATAATCGTGCCAGAACATAAACAACAAAGCTTAAGCCCAGCCCTAGCGACAGCCACTGCAATGCCGCTTCTGAAATCAGCGGACGAATAAAATACAAGGCCAAAGCTAGCATAATGAAAGCAAAGAGCACTTTCACCTGATTCATCCAGTGCCCGGCTCGAGGTAGAATACGTGCCCCCATAATACTGGCCAGCAGCAACGGGGTGCCCATACCGAAACCCAACGTAAACAACAGCACTGCGCCTTGCCACTGGTTCTGAGTCTGGGAAATAAATAATAAAGCACCGGCTAATGGTGCCGTCATACAAGGCCCAACCAGCAAGGCAGAAACAGATCCCATGATCGCAGCGCTAACCAGAGTTCCCCCTTGCTGCATCGCCTGAACCCGGTCCAGACGTTGCGTCAGACGCTGTGGCATTTTAATTTCAAACAGGCCAAACAGGTTGAGGGCAAATACCACAAATAATGCACTAAATGCCATCAGGGTGGCAGGTTGCTGTAACCAGCGCTGAAAGTTGAGTCCGGCTGAAGACGCGATCAAGCCTAATACCGCATAGACTGCGGCCATACTGCTTACAAAGCTTAGGGCAATCATCCAGGCCTTGATGCCTTTGCTATCACGAACAATTAATGAAGTCAGAATTGGCAGCATCGGCAAAGAGCATGGCGTAAATGCCAGCAAAATGCCCAAGCCGAAAAATAACAGCAATCCATAAGCCAGCGAACTTTCAGCCAGACGTGTAGACCATTGCTGGTCTTGTGCCGAGTCGCTGTTGGATCGTGTAGAAATGACTTCAACGATTTTACTGTCTGTATTTCCTGATTCTAGATCATCAGCAGAATTTTCCAGAATTCGATTGTGCTGTGAGGAAGAGCTACTTAGATCCAGTAACCGTTTATTACCCGAGCCAGTAGATTCATATTGCACCAGACCGGATAAGTCAGTCTTGAATTCAATGGTTTGGGGTGGGTAACAAAGCCGGTCTTTGGCACAACCTTGCCAGCTGACCTGATACGTTTGACCCGCCTGTGTCGGAATCTGAACTTTTAATTGCTGATAATAAACCTGGGTATGACCATAGTTTTCATCATGTAGATCTTCAGCGGGTGGTAATTGCAAGGTCATCGGCTGACTTCCCTGCTTTACCTCTACCTTATGCTGATAAAGATAATAGTTTTGCGGAATTTCCCAGCTAAGTTCAGCCTGTTGCTGAGTGACTGAACTGATACTCAGAGGAAAAGCCTGCTCAGGCGAAAGCAAAGGCGCTTCTGCCTGAGCAATATTACTAAGCAACACTGTGCCCAATAAGACTGGAGAAAAAACTTTTCTCCCGATCTTAAACTGTAGTGCTTTGGTCATATCGGAATAAGAGCAGCTTAGAATAGGAATGATACGCCCAAGCCTGAGAAGTAACCTTTATTCTGACCTTCCAGATCTACCCCAACACTGGCATCAAGTTGTACCTGATCATTCAATGCATACATGACGCCAGTCCCTAGTGCATATTCATTATTCTGACTTTCGGCTTTACGATAAATCAGTTCCGAATAACCTGACCAGCGCTCAGTAATCTGATAGCCTAAAGCTGGAATCGCAGTAATTGCCCAGTTGCTATCCTGCCATTCATAACGCATGGTCAGTGCAGTATTCACCAAATCATTATATTGATAAGCAACTGCTGAGCTCAGGCTATAAATATCTTCTTCATTACTAAAATTAGCATTACCTGTGGCAATAATAGCTTCAGCCATCAGCGCCATACTGAGTTTTTCATCATCCAGATCAATGGCTTTTTTCAGGCCAATACTGACATCGCCTAAACCATCATCCTCTTCAGTCTGACCATTGAACTTGGTTTGTGACCAGGCCGGACCAGCCCAGCCTAAACGTAATTCCAGATCATCAGTCAAACCGGTACGCAACAAGACGTCGGCATTTAAAGTGGTTTGTTTCAGCTTGCTTCCATCCACAGTCGCTTCGCTATAAGAGAAACTCGGTAAACCCTGTTCCCAAGCTAACTGACCCACTGGTACGGTACTGGTACCCAAACCTTCACCTGGTCGGTCAAATTCAACTGCAGCACAAAGCTGTGCACTGACACCCGTCAGTGCCATCAAACCCAATATTCTTAAAGTTGTCTTCATCTTGTTGGAGCTCTTTCTTAAAATTTAATGTAATTCCTTGGTCATTTTTGCGCCATGACTACGCAATAATTCTAGGGTCTGTTTTTCTTCTTCCAGTGCTTCTGCCCAGTTAATTTCATCAAAATCACAATCAAAGAATAAATCACTAATCGATGACAGAATGGTTAATCCTTCTTCATCCTTGCTGTTCGGATTGACTTTTTCTTCTAATAGGCGCTGCACTGCAGGTACACAGGCTGCACTGGCCGCATCCCAAAGCGGGCCATAAACTTCTTCAGCATCCCAGAGATGCAAATTGACTTTGGCCTGGATCAGCGCTTCCAGAATCTGTAAATGTACATCCAGACGTTGCTGTTTTTCTTCAGCAGTTAAGGGACTGCCCGCTTCATAAGCTTCGCAGACTTCTTCCCACCATTTGAACAGGCCATCTGACCAGATGGAAATAACTGGGCCTTTTTCCAGATCAATAAAATTCGGGTTAAGTCCATCTGCCAAAAGCTGTTTGACCTGACCCAGATTGAGTTCTTCGAGTGCTTGCACAAAAAGCTGTTGTTGCGCAGTTAACATGATGGAGCTCACTTCAAATTCGTTTTTCACTATTATGCCGAATAAAGCGGGATTTGTTTTGTTCTCATTCGTTTATTTTATCTAAAATTGAAAAAAGCCCCGTAGGGGCCTTTTTCATCTGCGAATTATTTATTGTTCTAGATCTGTACCCGTATCTTCTTCCGCAAGTTTTAGCGGAGTGCTACGTACGTTATCTTTTTTCTCAATCACATGTTCCAGACTGCGTTTTAAACGGTCGATGGCACCATGAATGGCAGTATCAACATTATGACCATGATGGTTCACGACAATTGGCTTCAAGCCGGCAGGACGTGCTTCGATCATGCAGCGAATATCATCATCGCCTCCTTTGGCGGCATTTTCATCGCTAAGATGCACTGAGAAATGGGTAATACGCTCACTGTGGCGCTGAAATTCCTGATTTAATTCGGTACGAACGTAAGTAATTAGACGATCACTATTGCGAATGTTTTTATCGGTACGGAGTTCAATGTTCATAAAATACCATCCTCAAATCATTTTAACTTTTTAGTGCAGAATTTTTATCTTGGCACGTGTATAGCTTGCTGTTTTATATTGCATTTCAAATCTTCAAATCGCTTTGGATAAAACCCTCCAGATTGAATGATGAACACATTTTTGAGTCTGCAGAACCGTGTTCCTATACTTCGAATATCGGTCCTCTCTTGAAAATATGCAAGTGATATTTTGATTTTTTTAGCAAAAGGACAACCGATCGTGACAACTGCTTACCGGATCGTGATTGACCTTCCAGATTTGGAACAATCGAAATACTATTCACATGACCTTCCCAAAATTAAAGCAGTCTTTGCCCTGTTCATAAAAGATCTATGTAATTACTTTAATCAGCTTCAAAATTGAGTCTCAATTCTTAAAATTAATTTAAATATAAAAATTTAACTCGCTTCAAATATCCTATAAACCTTCTTCTCCCAATATCTCAAATTATCATCAGCTCAGGACGATGAAATATTTCTGTCAGTGATCAATTTTGACTTTATTTTTACTTATTAATCTGTATCCTTAAGCTGCTTTCTCGGGGGAGATATTTAAATGAAATTTACACAAATCGCGGCACTTTGTGCATTGGCTTCAACAGCAGCTTTCACTCAGGCAGCAGTTTGGCAGGATTTTAGTTTGACAGGCCTATATGGCGAAAATTATGCACATCATATAGGTATGGTTGATGATTTAGAACAGTCAACCATTACGGCTGAATATGCAGCTGGTTTAAAATATGGTGATATCTTCGCCTTTGCTGACCGTACTAATAATGATCTCAGTGGTAATGAAACTTACTTTGAAGTTTCACCACGTTTAAGCTTAGGTGCGGTCACTGGCCAAAAACTTGAAGCTGGTCCAATTAAAGACGTACTTATTTCTACTACTTGGGAAGGTGGTGAAGGCTTTAATAATTACCTATATGGTATTGGATTTGCTCTAGATGTTCCTTATACCAGTTATGCAAACATCAACTTCTATAAAGTTGATAATGAAAAAGGTTCTGAAGATGATTATCAGATGACCATTACTTATGCGGTTCCATTTAAAATTGGTAGTGAAGAATTCCTAGCAGATGCTTTCCTAGACTGGTCAACAGCTGAGAAAAACGATCATGCAAGTGAATTGAACTGGACGTCTCAATACAAATGGAATGCAGGCAAACATATTTCACCTGAAACCAAATTATACTTCGGTGTTGAGCATTCAGTTTGGAACAATAAATATGCAATCAAAGGTTTAGACGAACATAATGTCAGCGCATTGGTGAAATACCACTTCTAAGTTTTTAGAATGAATAAAGCAGGACTTCGGTTCTGCTTTTTTATTGCCTAAATTCAGGTTATGGTTAGATATTCTCTTTCTTTTTTGGCATCTGCTTATGAGCTTTGTTATTCGTCCTGCTCAAATTCAAGATCTGGAACATCTACTCCCGATCTACAATGCTGAAATCTTATACGGAACCTCAACCTGGAATAGCACGCCAAAAACGATCCAGGATTTTCAGAACATGCTGAATGAATTAAATGCTCAGCAATTTCCTTTATTAGTAGCTGAGCATTCAGCATCCAGGCAAATTGCAGGTTATGCGGATTATTCTACATTTCGACCCATTCAGGGCTTTAAACACACTGTTGAACATTCTGTCTTTATTCATGCAGACTTTATTGGGCAAGGTCTGGGTAAAGCTTTGATGCTCAAGCTGATTGAACATGCGCGGCAAAATGCTATCCATGTCATGGTCGGTGCCATTGACCATGAAAATCATGCATCAATTGCCTTACATGAGAAATTAGGTTTTAAACAAACCGGTTATATGCCGGAAGTTGGACAGAAATTTGGACAATGGCGCGATCTGGTATTGATGCAACTCAACCTGAATTAAACCAAAATATTTTATTTTTTATGTAAAACTTAATCTAATTGGATCAATAATCTGTTAGAAAAATTACTGATAGATAAAATTTTCTATTAAAACCAGAATAATGTCAGTTGAGTAAAATTATGAATAAGTGGCTTATCTTTATCAGTATTCTCCCTCTGAGTAGTTTCAGTTTCGCCAATTCAGACTTTGAAACTGAACTCCGATCCGAATGTGCCAAGGTGAAAAGCTATGCCAACTCGGGAAGAAAATTTTATGATCAGAAACAGTATCAAAATGCGCTAGGACAATTTCAACAGCAAGCTTCCTGGTCTGCTTTTTGTGAGATGCATAGTGAAAACAGTGGTGTATCTTTTTCCGAAAATGCTATTGCCACTGCTTTTAATAATGTTGGCTTAAGCTATTTTAAATCAGGAAAGCCACAATGGGCACGGGCCTGGTTCTCAGTCTTTCCTCAAGCCAAAAGCAGTCAATTTAATTTAAAACAGCTTCCTTCCCCGCAAAAAACTCAAAACTTGGCTGGCATCTATATACAGCATGCTGGCTTCGGTCACTGGAATACCATTCAAGTCAAACGGATTAAAAATTCTTATCAGATTCATTTTAATGGCCTCTATATGGGACTAAATAGCATGATTTATGGTCCAAATATAGGTGAATTTGAAACCACAATGCCTGTTAATAAAACCCAAACGACCTATCGATCAGATGACTGCAAAATTAATCTCAATTTTGCTTTTGATCCTAAACAGGGGCAGCAGGTAATTTTAAAACAGGACAGTGGCAGTTCAGGTTGTGGCTTTGGACATAATGTCTATGCAGATGGACACTATTTAAAAGTTGAGTCCTAAATTGAGTTGTTAAAAAAGCCCGCGATTGCGGACTTTTTAAATGCATATTAGAAATATACTTAAACAACGATATCCGCCAGATTACCTTTCTGTTCCAGCCAGTCTTTACGGTCACTGGCGCGTTTTTTGGCCAGAAGTTTATCCAGTAAGCCTGAAGTCAGGTGCACATCATCCAGATCCAGTTGTACCAGACGGCGAGTATTAGGATCCAAAGTCGTTTCGCGAAGCTGGCTGGCATTCATCTCACCTAAACCTTTGAATCGGGTAATCTGCGGGTTCTTGGTTTTACATTTTTTCAGGATGCCTTCCAGTTCATCTTCATCCAGCGCATAGTGCACATCTTTAGCATCATCGATACGGAATAGTGGTGGCATCGCTACAAACAGATGCCCTTCCTCGACCAGAATCGGAAAGTGTTTTACAAACAGCGCACATAACAAAGTCGCAATATGCAGACCATCCGAATCGGCATCGGCAAGAATACAGATCTTGCCATAACGCAGTTCAGACAGGTCATCTGAACCTGGATCGACGCCAATCGCGATTGCAATGTTATGCACTTCCTGAGAGGCCAGCACTTCATCCGAAGAGACTTCCCAAGTATTTAAAATTTTCCCGCGAATCGGCATGATCGCTTGGAAATTCTTGTCCCGTGCCTGCTTGGCTGAGCCGCCCGCAGAGTCCCCTTCCACAATAAACAGTTCAGACTGATCCAGATCATGTCCCACACAATCTGACAGTTTCCCAGGTAAAGTCGGACCAGCGACAATTTTCTTACGCTCAACTTTCTTGGCTGCTTTTAGACGGCGACCTGCTTTGGAAATCGCCATTTCTGCCAGTTGCATAGCAATGTCTGAATTCTGGTTTAACCATAGCGCAAACGCATCTTTGGCAATATTCTGTACGATACCTGAGGCTTCACGGCTAGATAAACGTTCCTTGGTCTGACCAGAGAATTGTGGCTCCTGGAATTTCAGTGACAAGATATAGTTCACTCCATCCCAGACATCTTCTGCAGACAGTTTCATATTCCGCGGCAACAGGTTACGCAGTTCACAGAACTCACGCATGGCATCGGTCACGCCTGAACGTAAGCCATTCACGTGAGTACCACCCTGTGCGGTTGGAATCAGGTTGACGTATGATTCCTGAATACTTTCTCCACCTTCCACATTCCAGCAGATGGCAAATTCTGCACTGGCACGCTCAGCATCACCTGTCGCCACAAACGCAGGGGCCGGAATGATTTCACGGTCTTCCAGCTCATCCATCAAATAGTCGACCAGACCATTTTCAAACTGCCAGGTGATCTTTTCATCATTGATCTGGTCGATATAGTTAATTTGCAGACCAGCAGCCAATACCGCTTTGGCTTTTAAGTTATGTTTTAATGCTTTAAGGGCAAATTTAGGCGAATCAAAATATTTGGTTTCCGGCCAGAAATGAACAGTTGTCCCTGTGGCACGTTTCGGTGCCTTGCCTTCTAGTACTTCTAACGGTGCAGTCGGTTCACCATTTTCAAAGGCCATTTTGTACAGGTTACCGTGACGCTGAACTTCAACTTCTACGCGGCTAGAAAGCGCGTTGACGACCGAGATCCCTACGCCATGCAGACCGCCAGAAAATTGATAATTATCAGTACTGAACTTACCACCGGCATGCAGTTTGGTCAGGATAATTTCAATCCCGCTCTGACCATATTCCGGGTGAATATCGACAGGCATACCACGGCCATTGTCTTCGACCGATAATGAACCATCCTTATACACCGTGACCGTGACTTTATTGGCATGTCCCGCCAGTGCCTCATCGACCGCGTTATCAATCACTTCCTGCGCCAAGTGGTTTGGACGAGAGGTATCGGTATACATGCCCGGACGACGACGCACCGGATCTAGACCAGATAAAACTTCAAGAGATTGAGCCGTATATTGAGACACGTTATTCGGTTTCCTTTTTTATGCAGTCGGATAAAAACTGTAAGAGCAGCGGAATTTTCTCCGCAAAATCATCCATACCATGGCTGCCATTGGCCTCGGTCATCAGCAGTGCAGGTGGACGAGCTGAACTATAATAGCGATGTGCTTCACGATAATCCAAAACTTCATCGCCTTGTTGTAACAGCACTAATATTTTGTCTGCATCTTGTGCAGTTGGTAGCGCCATAGCTTCGAGCTGGCCAAGATCTGCGTCATTCAGGCACCAGTTCGGATGAATCTGCAGAGGCAATTCATCATCAAACAGTTCACGAAACAGCTGCCATGGTCGCATTGCCGGATTGATCAGTACAGCCGGCACATGCGCTTGAGCGACCAGATATGTCGCATAGAATCCCCCAAGACTACTGCCGACCAATGCCACCTGAT
Organism: Acinetobacter sp. GFQ9D191M; assembly: GCF_011174875.1. Taxonomy (NCBI): domain Bacteria; kingdom Pseudomonadati; phylum Pseudomonadota; class Gammaproteobacteria; order Moraxellales; family Moraxellaceae; genus Acinetobacter; species Acinetobacter sp. GFQ9D191M. Next base: position 62,827 of record NZ_JAALGV010000101.1, on the reverse strand, counting down.
CCATCGACTGGATCAATTTAGAAATCTTCTGAATTGCAGTCATCGGCGGCATGTTCAAATCGGGTAAATGCACCTGAATATCCGGGTACTTGGCACAGTATTGTTCCAATAACTGGCCTTTAATCGAGCTACTACTACTCTTGAACCCATGCAGGTAAATGATATTCATCGGCAATCAATAAAAAACAAACAAAATGTCAAAATTTAATTTAAAAGTGTGAAATACACTTCATTTTATAACCACTTAATTGCTTAAATTGTCTGACAAAAAAGCCTTTAATGTTATGCAATTCTCGCTATTTTAAGAGTATTCCGAATAAATTGAGAATCAAGAATACTGAAAAAAGAATTTATACCGCGAAGTGCTCAAAAAAGAAAGATGTCTACGGCTCATATAAAGGATAGGATCAAATGCCAAGTTTAACGCCATTGCATGAAACCTATTGTCGATGGGACCGAACTCCGCTTAGCCAGGCAGATGTCCTGGAAGGCCTGGCACAATTGGTCACCATGCGCTTTAGTGATGTAGTACAGGAGCTGATTAAATCGATTCAGCGTGAAATTTTAATGAGCGTATTCGGGCTGAGTGAAAAAAATTCCAAAACTTTCCAGAATATTCCTTATATCGTACGTCTGTATCAAATGTCTTATGACATGATCTTTCATTATGGCAATACCCTGATTGCGCCTGGACTGCGTCGTATTATTGAAAGATTTCCTAAATTACATAATAAACCCCTGACCCCGACCATGCATTTTATGGTCAGTGCCCTGAACGGGATTATTGGCGATTATCTGCTGAAATATCAGAATCCCCTCGCCCTGCCGATGCTCATTTACGATCATTATGGTTCTCTGCAACAAGGTGAGCTAACTGGACGCATTACCCTATTTGTACATGGTCTGTGCATGAACCATCTGGACTGGTCAACCCGCAAATATCCGGGTATTGGGGAAAAATTACTGGCACAGCGTGACCATAACACCATGCTGTACCTGAATTACAATACCGGACGCCGCATTTCAGCCAATGGCCGCAGTCTGGCCAATGCCTTGCAGGATCTGGTCAAACGTAATCCAGGAATTACCAGTATTGATCTGATCGGACACAGTATGGGCGGTCTGGTGTCACGCAGCGCCTTGTTCTATGGCAAACAAAATGTCTATGACTGGATTCCGATGGTAGAAAATCTGGTCTGTCTGGGCTCACCGCATCATGGTGCGGTACTGGAACGTTTTGGTTTTAGTTTGCAGGAAAAGCTCGGACATTTTCCTTTAGTGAAAATTGTGGGACATGTGGTGAATATTCGCAGTAACGGAATTCTAGACTTACGTCATGGCAGCGTCCGGGATGATGACTGGGAACACAATCCGGTACGGATTGGCTTTATGGACGACAACCGTAAACCGGCACCGATTCCTGCGCATATTGATGCCTATCTGGTGGCAGGTACGATCGAGTTTGAACACCATACCAACAAAACGCTTAATGTGATCGGTGATTATCTGGTCAGTGTCAAAAGTGCCTTGGGCGAACATCCCCATCCGCGTTTTGATCTGAAAGTACCCGACGCACATAAGGCGATTTTCTATGGACTGAATCATTTTGAAATTCAGTATCATCCACTGGTGGCCGAACAGATTGTGCGCTGGTTCTATCCAAGTGTGGAAGATGAAACCTATACGCAAATTCATGAATACGTGACCGATCTGGACAGTATTGAAGGCATTGCCCTAACATGATTGAAGGTAAAAAATTTGGTTCGCCTCTAAGAGAGTGATAAAAAAAAGCCAGTCTGTAGACTGGCTTTTTTGATTCCAATTTTGAAAATCAGTATTTATCTCTTAAACGTTTGACGGGCGCAGTCTGATATTTGCGGAATAACTGCCACAGGCTGATCAGCAATAAAATACTGAAGAACATCAATGACCAGACCGGTAAAGATTGCCCCAGGAACGTCCAGTCAATTGCGGCACATTCACCTGAACCGTTTAATACCTGCTGTAATACCGATTTCATCGGCAAAGTTTCCAGCCAGTAATCCAGACCTGGGCCACAGCTCGGCACTTGATCTGGGGGCAGGTTCTGTAGCCAGACATGCCGTGCAGCGACACCGACTGACCATAAGATACTCAGCGAGCCTAAGAAAGCATAACCACGCTTCATGGCATTGGATTTCGGATTATGCAGCAAGGCAATCAGGGAAATAATCCCTAGTCCGATCAATCCGATTCGTTGAAACACACACAATGGGCAAGGGTTCAGACCCTGTCCATGCTCAAGATATAAAGCAAATGCCATCCCGGCAACAGATGCCAAAAACAACACACCACTCACGAAGCGATAACCCCATTGCATGGTTAATCCTCTTATTTATTATCGATATTGGGCTAAATATTCAGTAAAACTGATCGTGTTATCTTGCTCGAGCTGCTGTTGTTGCTGCAATGACTTTTGTGACAATTCATTGAAATATTTAAGTGTTTCTTTGCTTAATCGATGTGATTCATAGAGATTGCTATGCTGATGGGCCAAATGCTGGCCAAACTGCCACATGCTGCTGTGGCTACGAATATCTCCGACAATCAGGGCTGACAAGGTCGCATCAACTTCATCGACACGGATCTGCATGGCTTGCATAGCATTGCTATATAGATCAGTTTCATAAGCCTGATCGAGCAATTGAGCCAGTGGCTGCATACGTTGCAAATGCAGATTACACCAGTCTTCAATCATATAGCGCTGGCCATTTTCCATAATCGCAGCGTTATAGGCGCGGCCACGATTGACCACTTCAGCCTGATTCTGGTCAATGATTTCCTGTTCGGCATCCAGCAATGCCGGGCTGTCTTGCAATAAGCAGTACAGTGCCACTACTTCCAGGAAGCCGGCAGTATCTTCATTGATCCCGATCGCGCTATACGGATTGACATCTACAGCACGCAGCTCAACATAGCCGATCCCGCGATTTTGCAAGGCTTGCGATGGAGTTTCACCTTCTTTAGGTACCTGCTTTGGACGCACCAGACTGTAGTATTCATTTTCAATCTGTAGCACATGGTCATTGATCTGAATTGGCTGACCATTGGCATCATCCAGACCCAGACGGGTAAACTGTTTGTACGGTGTTCTGACCGCTTTTTGCAGACCTTCCAGATAATCCTGCAGATTATTGTAGTGAATACCCAGCTGTTTCTGCGCTGAATTCTGGTAGCCAAAGCGTCCCATCCGTAATGCAGTCGAATAAGGCGTATATAAAGTACCGCGTACCAGCGGGAATAAATGGTGATCGCGTCCGGTCATAAAACACTGGCAAACGGCTGGACTGGCGCCAACCAGAAAAATCACCAATGGGGTTAAACGAATAAAGTTACGGATCAGCCCCATATAACGATGGCTGCGATAATCCTGCAGACTTAAAGCGCGCAGCTCTTCATCAGTTTCCTGTTCCTGGAGCGCTATAAAGAAATGATCCGGGAAAGACAGATTATAGTGAACCCCGGAAATGGTCTGCATACGACGGCCATAACGCACGCCTAAACCATGACGATACAGCGTTTTAAATAAACCAATATTGGAGCTGCCATATTGCGCTAGCGGGATATTTTCATCCTTGCTGTCGAGCATACATGGCATAGACATCGGCCAGAGCTTTTCATCATTTTTCAGATGACGGTGTACAAAGGCATGAATGTCGGTCAGATAGTTGAGAGCTTCAGTAATACTCTCTTTCGGTGGAGTAATAAACTCCATCAAGGCTTCAGAATAATCGGTCGTAATATGCGGATGTGTCAGAGCTGAACCTAAGGCATGAGGATGCGGTTCCTGTGACAGGAAACCATTGCTTTGCATACGCAAGCTCTCACGCTCGATACCGCGCAGCATTCCTTTGATGAGCGACGAATCTACCCATTCCGGTAATACATCATGGGCAGTCGATTCAGGTTGACTCATTACAATCTCGCTTAATGGGGGTAACTATTAAAATAGAATCATCGGTTTAGCTTAGTATACCGCGATTTCCAGACAGCACATGCTGCCCTGCCTAGTTTTCAAGCAAACCATTGATTTTTAGTTGGGCAAATTTTTAACACAAAGTTTCTCTATAAGACATGTGAAATTTGTGATTTTATTAACAAATAAATGCTAATAAATTGTAAACATTATGAATTATCAAGATATTTTAGACTTCTGGTTTAGTCCTGAAACTCAACCCAACTGGTTTGCCAAAAGTGACCAGTTCGACCAAAGTTTGAAGGAAAAATTTGGTGATATTCTGGAACAGGCGAGTAGAGCTGAACTATGGTCATGGCGTAAGAATGCTGATGGTCGATTAGCTGAAATCATTGTTCTGGACCAGTTCTCACGCAATATTTTTCGGGATACGCCGCGTGCTTTTGCTCAGGATAGTCTGGCTTTGGCACTGGCTCAGGAAGCCATCAGCCAGGATCTGGATAAACAGCTGAGTCCGGAGCAACGTTCCTTTCTTTATATGCCTTTCATGCATAGCGAGTCTCAATTAATCCATGAATTTGCGCTAAAATTATTTCAGCGCCTCGGCAATCCAGAAAACCTCGAATATGAAATCAAGCATAAAATCATTATTGACCGTTTCGGACGCTACCCACATCGCAACCAGATTCTGGGCCGTGAATCCACCGAGGAAGAATTGAGTTTCCTGACCCAGCCAGATAGCAGCTTCTAGAGGTCTGTAACTCGCTGGATCATCCTATCAGGAGAACGAAGATGAAAAAGACCGTCATTGCCCTGACCCTTGCGACGACTGCCCTGCTTTCTGGCTGTGCAACGATACCGTCCAAGCCGCTTACCTTTGACCAGCTCGGCCAGTACAGCACTACTCCACTGAATGCCAACACTTATCGCATCAGTTTTCAGGCGCGACCTAATATGAGTTTCGGTACAGCCGAAGAAATTACCCTGCTGAAAGCCGCGCAGACCACAGTTCAGAACGGTTTCCAGTTTTTCCGGGTACTGAACGATCCAAGCAACCGTACCCAGCAACCACCGCGTCAGGCGATTGTCTATCCGGCGCCTAGCGTCTATCCATACGGCTATTATCGTCCTTATGGTTATTCCCGTCGCTATCCGGGATTCTGGCCCGATCCATTCTATGACCAGCCCTATACTGTCACTTTAGATCCTGCTCAAGTGGCTTATACCATTGAGTGCTTTAAAGCCGGTCAGGAGCCGAAAGATGCCTTTGATGCCCGCTTGATTTTACAATCACTTGGCGCTAAATATGGAGTAAGTCCATCCGGCCAAGTACTCCAACCGCAGCCGGCCACGCCCTAATAACAGGATGATTTATGCAGAAAGAGCAGCCGTCACCGAGCTTACAACGCAGTAAACGTTTTGCGACTATTGCACTGGTCGTCGCAGTACTGGCTTGGCTGGCGCTGATGATTACTGCCAAACTGCTGCCTGAATATGTCTGGCTGATTCATATTCTGATGCTCTCTGCCGAAGCAGGTGTAGTCGGTGGTCTGGCGGACTGGTATGCAATTACCGTGCTGTTCCGCAATCCTTTTGGCCGGCTACCGATTCCAAAATTTTTACGTGACCATACTGAAATTATTCCACGCAATAAGGCCCGGATTGCCGAATCTATGGGGCGCTTTGTGCAGGAAAATTTCCTTTCCCCGCAAATTGTGCAGCGCAGTCTGGCCAGTACCGATTTAAGTCTGGCTGCTGGCCGCTGGCTGGCCAATCCGCAGAATAATGCTCAAGTCACACAAGTGATTCAGCAGACCGTACCCAAAGTATTTGAATTTGTCGGGCAGGAACAGATCGCCGGATTTATTCAGAGCAATAGTGTGCAATGGGTCAAAAACACCCAGATCAATACCCTGGCCAGCGAAATGCTGCGCGCTGTTTTGGAAAATGATTTCCATCAGGATGTGCTGCAACGCGGCCTAGATGTGGTACATGCCTGGATGACTTCACATCCAGAACAAACCCGTGAGCTGACCCGCACTTTATTCAAGGAAATGGGCGTCTGGCGTCTGGCCAAAGGCGCCAGCTGGATCGGTATTGATGTGCAGCAACGCAGTATCGATTCGGTGATTCAGCGGGTGGAAGCCATGCTGGCAGATCCCGACCATCCGTGGCGGCTTAAAATTGAAGAAACAGCTCAAGAATTGATGCAGCAATTGGCAGATTCTGAAAGTATGGCCAGCCAGCGACTGAATGAAACTAAAGATGCCCTGCTTGACAGTCCGCAAGTGCTAAATTTTATCAGTGGTGCAGTGGTCATTTTATGCGATGCCATCAAAGCAGATTTGCAAAAGTCGGATTCGGGGATTGCGGAGAATCTGCGAGTCGCCATTCAGCAAGTCGGTGAAAATATTATTTCAAATACTTCAGTGCGTGAGTTGCTGAATAACCGTCTCAGTGGTATCGCTGTCGATTTGAGTGACCAGTACAGTGAGAAAGTGATCCGTTTTATCAGTGAACGTATTCATGAATGGGATTCGACTGAGATGATCGACAAGATTGAAAACGAAGTCGGTGGTGACCTGCATATGATCCGGGTTAATGGTGTCGTGGTCGGGGCCTGTATTGGTCTGATCCTTGGAATCATCCGTGCTGCAGTCGAGCATCTGATTTAATTGATTTTTAGTTAGAGAGCCCATCTGTTAGTGAATGCTTTTTACCTTCTAGAACTTCTTTCTTAATTCTCATTGATAGAAAACAATTATTTGGGTGGCTGATTTCCTGACATATCGACCAGCAAGCCGGCAAATTTGCGTACAAAAGGTAAAAGCGTCACCACAATCGGAAAAGCAATCGCCCAGGAAATCATCCAGTTATGAAACCAGAGGGCCATAAAGCCCTCAATCCAGCCCAGATTGCGCAGCATGTTAATCATGGAAATAATTCCACTCATCAGGCAGGACAAGATAAAAGGCACAATGACCAAGGCCCATTTGGCTGGAAGTTTGGGAATATTGCCGATGATGGTCGGACGCTGTTTTGAATCCATGCTGACTCTTTTTATAGTTTCAATCAGGCTAATATAGGCCATTTTGATTGCTGGATGATTCATTTTTTATAGTAAAGTTTGCAACTTATTTATTCCCCTCTTTCTCATGTGATCCTTCATTGATGACCGACCGAGGGATAGAAACCATAGGCTGCTAATCGTATATTTTTTATTCCCCATAAATGGTTTTACCTAAAGAGTCGGAAATTTGCTATATTTGCTGTTTTTCTGCGATATCTATTTTCGACTGATTATGAATACGGCAATCCAAGCAGCTCTCGATCATGCAGTGCAAACTTTACAGGCACAAAACGTACTCCCATCTGACTGGAACAATACAAGTAATTTGACGCGTACCAAAGACCGCAGCCACGGTGACTTTGCATCAAATATTGCCATGATCGCGTCTAAAGCTGCGGGTATGAAACCGCGTGATTTAGCAGAAAAAATTCTTGCTGCCCTGCCTGAAGTGGCGGATATCAGCAAGGCAGAAATTGCAGGCCCAGGCTTTATTAACTTCTTTTTAAATGCAGACCAGCGTTTTGCTGTGCTGGATCAGATTCAGGCTCAACAGGCAACATATGGTCGTACCCAGGCCAATGCGGAAAAACGCGTTCAGGTTGAATTTGTGTCTGCGAACCCGACTTCCAGCCTGCATGTAGGTCATGGTCGTGGCGCTGCTTATGGTATGACTGTTGCAAATCTGCTTGAAGCGACAGGTGCCAAAGTTGACCGTGAATATTATGTCAACGACGCTGGCCGTCAGATGGATATTCTGGCGACTTCAACTTACTTACGTTATTTAGAATTGACGGGTCAGGAACTGGTGTTCCCGAAAAATGCCTATCAAGGTGATTACGTTAAAGAAATCGCACAAAGCATTATTGATCAAGACGGCGATATCTATGTTCGCCCTGTTGCAGACGTTTATAAAGATGTCCCTGAAGACGTACAGTATGCTGCCGAACCGGATGCTGAAGGCAATAAAGTAGTTGTTTCAGGCGATAAAGAAAAACACATTGATGGCCTGATCTTCAACTCACAAACCTTATTAAATGAAGGTTACCGCGTCTTCCATCAGGCTGCATTAAAAGCCATTCTTGATGATATTAAAGATGACCTCGGTGAATTCGGAGTGACTTTCAATCAATGGTTTAGCGAAGCAACTTTGACTGAAAAAATTGGTGAAGCGCTACAAACTCTAGATCAGCGAGGCTTCCTGTATGAAAAAGATGGCAACATCTGGTTCAAGTCAACTGAATTTGGTGATGAAAAAGACCGCGTAGTGAAACGCCGTAATGGTCAAACCACTTATTTCGCGTCTGATATTGCGTATCACCTAAACAAATTACAACGTGGCTATACCGATATCATTGATATCTGGGGTTCAGATCACCACGGTTATATCGCACGTGTAAAAGCAGCGATTGATGCTCTGGGCTATGACTCGAAAAAACTGACTGTACTTCTGGTTCAGTTTGTCAGCCTGTGGCGTGGTGGCGAGATGGTACAAATGTCCTCTCGTTCAGGCCAGTTCGTGACTTTGCGTGACCTGCGCAAAGAAGTCGGTAATGATGCAGCACGTTTCTACTATGTCATGCGTAAATCTGAACAGCACATTGACTTCGACCTTGACCTTGCCGTATCTCAAAGCAAGGACAATGCCGTGTATTACATCCAGTATGCGCATGCGCGGATCTGCCGTATGTTAGAAAAGGCAGCCTCTACAGGTGTGAACTTTGATGCAGCCACTGCACGTGGTCTGGCAGCCAAACTTGAGCTGGAAGCGGAGACTGAAATTCTGGCAAAGCTGGCAGCTTATCCAGAGATTGTCGTTCGTGCTGCAAACAGCTATGAACCGCATCAGATTGGTAACTACCTGAAAGAGCTGGCTGCGCTGTTCCATGGCTGGTACAACGACAACAAGGTTCTGGGCGATGATGCAGAATTAACTCAGGCACGTTTACTGTTATCTGTAAATGTTCGCCAGGTGCTGCGTAACGGTCTGGAACTGCTTGGTGTATCTGCGCCTGAGAGCATGTAAGCAAAACACTGTTTTGCATGCTCGCAAGGCGAGAGCTAAGCTCGAAGCGAAAATGTAAAGCACTGCTTTTACATTGACGCAAGACGGAGAGCTCTGCTCGAAGTCAGCATGCTAGTCATTGCCGTTTATCTGCTGAATAAATATTTTGTAACTTTAGCTATGTGTTTGAAGATGCAGATAAATTAAAATTCTGTGTGATTTGTGATCTAGATAATGACTTTTCTATCACGATCACATAGGATGAAGTCATAGTAGAGGCATAACTGCTGTTATGCCTTTTCTATTTGCCCCGATAAATAAGAGGAAATCCCAAGTGTTTGGAAAAACGCAGCGCGGTGTATCTGAAAGACCGAATAAGCCCAAAAAGCCACTTATTCCTACCTGGCTCGGCACACTCGTGATCATTTTAATCGTGTTAAGTTTTTTAATGGCACTCATGCTGTGGAAGCCATGGGAACCTGTTAAACCTAAAAACCAGGCTACGGCTGAGCATTCTCAAGAAGAAGATACCAATAAAGACTACCGTTTTTATGATCTGTTGCCACAGCAGCAAGTGACACCGATTCCTGAAGAGGCGGTTCCTGAAGCAAAAAATCAGGAAGCAGTGGTGATTGTAGAGGCACCAAGACCTGAAGTTGATGAATCAGAAACAGCAACTGAGCCAGGTCTGGATGCAACCGAAGCCCCAACTCCTGCTTCTGCAAGCTATATTTTACAAGTTCGTAGTTTTGATGACCCGGATCAGGCAGATGCCCGCCGTGCAGAAATCATTCTCAACGGTTTATCTGCAGATGTAGTCCGCAGTGTGGAAAATGGCAAGGTTTGGTATCGTGTCGTGTCTGGACCTTATGATTCAGCAGAATCTGCGATTATTGCACAGCAAACCTTACAGCACAGTGGTATCGATTCGATCGTTGTCAAACGATAAAGTTTAGAAAATAAAAAAGCGCCAGATGGCGCTTTTTTTTGAATCTTTTATCTCCTCCCTTTTTTAAAGGGAGGTTGGGAGGGATTTTAATTTTTTAACTCCCTCTTGCGAAGCAAGGCTTCTCACCTTTTTCAAAGGGAAAGAATCTAAGGGATATTTGTTATCATGAGATTCCCTCCTAAGCAAGCTTTGAAGCACTGCTTTGAATTGAAACGCAAGAGGAGGAAATTAGAATATTTAATCTCCCTCAATCCCCCTTTTTCAAAGGGGGAAGCAACATAACAGGAGATTAAAAGCTTTTTATAGGGTATGACCCAACGCCTCACCCATCAATACGGTTGAATTGGCTTTAAATTTCTCATCCCATTGCATCTTGTTTTCCTCAAACAGGATAACGGCGGTTGAACCTAGGTAAAAACGACCCAGTTCAGCGCCTTTTTCAAGGAATAAATTGTGCTGGTTTAGCTCGATACGACCAGATGGTTTTACCTTGCCAGTCGCCACAGTTTCAATACCAGCCACAATCATCGCACCAACTAGAACCACTGCCATACGACCAAGTTCGGTATCAAACAGACATACCATACGTTCATTACGGGCAAACAGACCTGGAATATTTTCGGCTGTGGTCTGGTTGACCGAGAACAGTTCACCCGGCACATATAAAGTTTCAGTCAGAGTCCCGGCAAATGGCATGTGAACACGATGATAGTCACGTGGTGACAGATACACCGTCGCAAACTCACCATTCTTGAATGGTTCTGCCAGTTGCGGATCAGCAATCAGGTTTTCAACCGTAAACTTCTGGCCTTTGGCCTGAAACACATCGCCATTTTCAATTTTACCCAGTTGGGAAATTGCGCCATCTGCCGGAGACACAATTGCGGTTGAATCAGCATCGACCGCACGCACTCCAGTTCTTAATCCACGGGTAAAGAAATCATTAAATGATTTGAATTTCAGGGCATTGGTTTGCTCAGCAATCGACATATCAATCCCGTATTTGGTCTTGAATGCTGCGATCACGGCTGTTTTTACAATCGGATTTTCGCTGGCTGCAATTTTTCCCACCACACGGGACAGGCGATGCTGTGGCACCACTTTTTGGGCCTGGATAAACAGTTGTTGTTTTAGACGCGATGTGATGCTCAAGATGGCACCTCTCCTGTAGCGATTGGACTATCGAGGCGGTTGCCCCATTCACTCCACGCACCATCATAGGCTCGAATCTTCCAGCCGAATAAGCGCCCCAGAATATAAGCCAGACCTGAACGGTGATGGGACTGACAATACACCACAACCGGCTGATCCAGATCAAATCCCAGTTGTTCCAGACGCTGCTGAGTACGTGGTAAAGGATGTAATTTTAAATGATTTTGCCGGTTAAGGGCAGTACTCCACTCAAAATGACGTGCGCCCGGGATGTGACCACCGCGTCGCGCGGCCAGACGCAAGCCGGTATATTCATCTTCTGTACGACAATCCCATACCTGAATATTTTCATTTTCAATGAGTTGTTTTAGTTCATTATAATCGATCTGAAACTCAGCCTTTCTTTCAAGATTGACTGGAACCAGATGATCGACAGGTATAAAGGTTTCCTGATCCGATGAAGTCGGTAGTCCCGCACCCAGCCAGGCATGAATGCCGCCATTGAGTAAACTGGTATTTTCAAAGCCCAAACAATGCAGGTTCCAGAGCAGACGCCCTGCCCACGCACCGCCTTCATCATCATAAGCTACGACATGATGTTCAGGAGAAATATTCAGGTAACGAATTAAAGCTTCCAGCCCTTCTGCATCCGGTAACAGGCCCATGGCTGTTTCTTCCTGACGAACCAGCAGCTTGGGTTGCAGATGTAAGGCATGTGGAATATGCAATTGTTCATAAACCGACGCCCGGCTTAAATCAACAATTCGAAGTTTTTCATTTCCCAAATGTGGAACCAAATCTTCTGCTTCAATCAGCAGACCAAAGTCAAAGGCGGAAGCTGTCATCTTAGTAGTTGTCATTGCGGTCAAATCCTTTTGATCTTAGCACAGCTCATTTTTTCAATTATGTTGTTTTTATCTAGATCCTTAGCATAATTTTAGCTAAAGCTGATTTAAGAAAGACCATCATCCAAGAAAAAACCGCCTCATGATTGAAGCGGTTTTTTGAATCAAGCAGAGATTTTTAGACAGGTTCTGAGATATTGAACACCTGACGCAAATATGCCAGGAAAGTATCATTATCCGTCATGGTTTTTCCTGGGCTATCGGAGATTTTCGCTACCGACTGACGGTTGCATTCCACCAGTTTCAATACGATATTTAGCGGCGTCTGCCCCATGTCATTGGTCAGATTGGTGCCGATCCCGAAGCTGACCTGAAAGCGATCTTTAAAGTATTGATGCAATTTCCAGGCTTTTTCCAGATTCAGGCCATCACTAAAAGTCAGCATTTTGGTTTTGCTGTCAATTTTCAGCTTTTTATAATGCTCATAAGCTTTGTCACCCCATTCATAGGGATCACCACTGTCATGGCGCAAACCATCAAACAGTTTGGCAAAGTACAGGTCAAAGTCACGCAGGAAAGCATCCATACCGACTACATCGGTCAAGGCAATTCCAAGGTCACCACGGTATTCCTGTACCCAGGTTTCCAGGGCGGCTTTCTGGAAATTACGCAGACGCACATCTAACGCCTGAAAGGCTTGCAGAAATTCATGCGCCATCGTCCCGATCGGGGTAATGCCCAACTCTTTGGCTAAGTACACATTACTGGTCCCACGGAACACGTGCGGTGCAGCTTTATTAAATTCTTCGACCACATGCTTTTGCCAGTCAAAACTATAACGACGGCGGGTACCAAAGTCCGAGACCAGGAATGGTGGATCATTCGGGTTCTGCGCGGCATCATACTGTTTTAAAAGTTCAATTTTAGCTTTTAAACGGCGCTCACCTTCAGCTAGCACTTCAGATGTACGAATGCGGCTAAAATACAGTTCATTCACAATGGCCAGTACAAAGATTTCAAACATCATTGCCTGAACCATGGGGCCTTCAATAGTAATATCCAGGCGGCCTTCATTGTCGATGGTGGCCTTAATAAAACGCCGTTTGAGCTGGAATAGTTCCAGATAATCCACAAAATCGCTTTTGATAAAACGCAGGCTGCGTAAATATTGTAATTCGTCTTCTTTAAATTTGAGCTGACACAGCAAATCCAGTTGGTGATTCAAATCATCCAGAATATCCGTCAGCGGATATTCCGTATCTTCCAGGTTGCGACAACGGAAATGATAGACACTATGCGTTTGTGGAAACTTGTGTAATACCACTTGTAGCATGGTGAATTTATACAAGTCAGTATCTAACAAAGAGTGGATAATTGGAGCCATAACTAAGGGAAATATCGCTGTGCTTATCCCGCATTAAAGCATAAAAGTTTAGGCAATATTGCAGGATTTACGTACAGCTAGCTGAATTATCGACAAAAGTTCAAGAAAATAAACTGCTTCCCACACAGTTATTTGACTGCTTTCAGCCCGTTTTCCTGTTCCTTGATAATTTTTTGTAGCTGCTTTTCCTGACCGATCACCTTGGCAAATTCAGCTGTGGTTTTTTGCCCGGTTTTCTTGGCTTGGCCATCACAGTCGACCTGACGCAGCTGTTTGGCAATGGCAAATTCCATTTTAAACAAGGCACCCATCAAGGCTGTATTGCCACGGTTGTCCCGGGCGCAGCGGTCTGCCCCTTTGGCCAGTAAGGTGGTCACAATATCCTGATGGCCATAATAGGTTGCCATCATCAACGAGGTATAACCATCTTGATTGCGTACATCGACTGGAAAGCCGTGCTTTAAAAATTCATTGATCACTTCGCTATTGCCGATTTTAGCAGCAGCAAAAAACAGATCGATCAATTCCTGTTGTGAGGTCATCTGAACGCTTGCCGCAGTTTTTGCAGGGGAGACATTCTTCACTTCAGCAGCAGTTGCGAATGCGGAACTAAAGGCAAGAATACTGGCTAGAAATGCGTGTGGCAGAACTTTCATGATGAACTCCAATAGAAATCGAAAGGAAAATTTAAGTTTTTAAAAACTCAATTGACCTGAGATGGAATGAAAAACAGAGTGCCTGTAAAACTCCCCCTAGGGTGCAGGAAAGGTTTGGAGTATTACAGGACTTTTTGGAGGTGATGCGCTAGGCCCTAGTCACCAGTTCTTCAAGACCAATCGGGATTAGTCTTTTAATTTTGCAGCTTTGGCTTTAACGATTGAGATGTCACCATTTACAGCTTTAGTCATGCGCATACCGTAGTCAGCATCTGCCTTATAGAAGTAAGACAACATGATGTGCTTGGTTTCTGAATCTTTGACATTGCCCAGATCAGCCGCCAGGTTCATGATCAGGTCATCTTTCTCTTTGGCAGTATATGAACGATACAAGTCACCTGCTTGCTTGAAGTTTTGCTCTTTAGTAGCGATCTGCTGAACATGACCAGTCAATGGTGTTTCAACTGCACGTGCTTTTTCAGTCGCCGGTTTAGGCTCTTTACGGCTTGGCTCGTAGTTCACATCAGAGTCACGCTCAGACACATTCATATGACCTTCCTGGTTGTTGTTGTTCACATTCACCACTGGACGGTTTACTGGAATTTGCTGATGGTTGGCACCTAGACGGTACATTTGTGTATCTGAATAAGAGAAGATACGGCCTTGAAGCAAACGGTCTTCAGAGGGTTCGATACCTGGTACCAGATTACCTGGTGCAAATGCAGCCTGTTCAGTTTCATTGAAGAAGTTCTTCGGCATACGGTTCAGCGTCAATGTACCGACTTTTACTTCTGGAACCAAATTGGTTGGCCAGATTTTGGTTGGGTCTAACGGATCGAAATCAAAGCTATTCAGATCTTTAGGATCAAGCACCTGAATATACAGATCCCATTTCGGGAAATTACCTGCATAGATGTTGTTATAAAGATCATTGGTCAAGTGATTGAAATCTTTACCTTGTTGCGCAGCCGCTTCTTTGACATTTAAGCCCTTCACGCCCTGTTTAGAGCGGAAGTTGAATTTCACGTACTTGTATTCGCCTTTGTCGTTATACAGTTTGTAGGCATGTACACCAAAACCGTCCTGTTCGCGGTAGCTGGTTGGGACACCTTGCTTGCCATAAACATAAGTCAGCATGTTGGTTGCCCAAGGCTGGCTAGACAGAAAGTCAAACACACGGTTGGCATCTTGTACGTTGGTGACGGGGCTTGGTTTCATCGCGTGGATGAAGTCCGGGAATTTGATCGCATCACGGATAAAGAAGACTGGTGTCTGGTTACCGACCAAGTCCCAGTTACCTTCCTGGGTATAGAATTTGATGGCGAAACCGTGCGGGTCACGTAGGGTCTCTGGTGAACCTTTACCATGAATGACGGTAGACATGCGCACAAAAACTGGAGTTTTGGTACCGGCCTTGAATAAAGAAGCAATTGTTAAATCAGACAGATCTTTCGTCGTAACGAATTCACCATAAGCACCCGTACCACGTGCGTGTACGACACGTTCAGGAATGCGCTCACGGCCAAAACGTTGCAGTTTTTGAACCAGTTGTACATCCTGCAGCAAAGTTGGACCTTGTGGACCCGCAGTGATCGAGTTCTGGTTATCACCGACTGGTGCCCCGTTATCTTTGGTTAATGGTGCAGCTTGTGCAGCTGTCACCGTTGCAAGCATTGCAACAAGTAATGAACGCTTAAACATTTCTAAATCTCTCAATTTAATACCTTTCCTGCATGCAGCTAAGATACTTGAGAGCAAAAAATAGATAAAACAGATAATTTTTATGATTATGATCGTGTTTTTAGATAGTTTAAAATATTATCAATGCTAATCAATCAATTAAGCCCATTTTTTAGACATTAACTTAATAACAGATGAGTCTGATCTTGCTACAATGGCGGCAATTTTGAATCTGACTAAAATTGATTATGCGTGCATTATTACAACGGGTACTGGAAGCCAAAGTCGTGGTCGATGGTGAAACCACCGGAGAAATTGGCAAAGGTATTCTGGTTTTTCTAGGTTTAGGTAAAGAAGACAATCTGGAAAAAGGCAAAAAACTGATTGATAAGATATTGAAATACCGTTTCTTTGATGATGAGCAGGGCAAGATGGGCTGGAATGTCAGTCAGGCCGGTGGCGGTTTACTGCTAGTGTCCCAATTTACCTTGATGGCGCAAACTCAAAAAGGCTTACGTCCGGATTTTGGTCCCGCCATGCCGCCAAGCGATGCCAAGGTCTTGTATGAACAGCTGGTTGAATATGCGCAGAGCCAGTTCGAAAATGTACAAACCGGTATTTTTGCGGCCGATATGAAAGTGCATCTGGTCAATGATGGGCCGGTAACGTTTAATCTGGAAGTTGAATAAACCGTCATTGTTCCAAAATGAAAAAAGCCCTCTTGATGAGGGCTTTTTTATGATAATCCTTCCCTAGCCCCTCCTTTAATTAAAGCAGGGGGATTAGGAGTTATTTACCAGTTTTTTCTTTAATAAACTGACGTGCCATTTTCACTTTTTCTTTAACTGGTTTTGGCAGTTTAGGTGGAATCATTTTCGCAACCTGGTTAAACCAGACCAGCAGACCAAAATCACCTTCCATTTTAATCGTGCCACTTTGCATACCGGTCATGAATGCAGTCGGATCACCTTTGAGCAACGTTTTTACGCCCTGTTCACTGTCAGCAAATTGCAGTACAAAATCAGCTTTTTCTGCATCACCTGAAACGGTATCGATATGACCATTATTCACAACGATCTGACGTGCCATTCCTTCATCTGTTCCGATCTGGATACGGAACTGGCGTTCATGTACCAATTCAATAAATTTCGGACTGGTACGCGCTAACTGCTTCATACGTAATGCAAGACCTGCGACCAGCAAATCAAGTGGATCGGTACTGAGGTCAACCAGAGGAAGTTTGAGCACAGGAATGGAGGACAGTTTCATGGAATTATGCCTATTCTAATTGTACGAAAATTGACAAATATCCTAGCATAGATCAAAGCCAGGCAGATGCAGGACTTTGTATCATATTTCTAAACGAAAAATGCACCCGCAGGTGCATTATTTCGCTGATATTAGAGAACTTAACGGCTAGATAGCTGCTGCTGGTCATCTTCATACACTGGTGTATGTTCGATATAACGGCGTTTAGCCAAAGCACGCTCTGCACGTCGATCTTCACGCAATAACAGTAAGGTCACTACGACCATCACGGCCGTTAAAGCTGTCAGATAGCTATATGTCATCGGGAGCTCAAACAAGGCTTGAGTACCTACTCGAATCACTTCGATCAGGCCCCAGGCTAGCATTCCCGCAGCCATAAAACTTAACCAGCGACGATAAGGCGAGAAGAAAACAGCAAGCACAGCCGCGGCGACTAAACTAAAGCCTACGAGAGTTGCTAGATTCGCTGTTACCATATAAACCCCTCCATCCAAAAGGATAGTGTGTATGCTTGATATTGCAACCGTCCTACCTATTGAATTTCGTTAAATCAATAAAATGGAATGTGTCGATTTGTATCTCTATGCATGCATTATGCTGAGTTTTTTGCATAAAAAAAGTCCTGTTTTCTCCCCTTACGACATACTCTGTCGCGATATTATTTTGTCATTACATTTTTTATTTTCACAGTATTTGTGGATCAATTGCTGCGTCGATGTTGGCGTGTCATTACAAAATCATATGCCCTTTCATCGACTTAAAAAAAATATTTTCCGTTTAAGATGATCGGGGTATTTATAGACAAGCTGCGCCGTCCCTCGATAAAAGTTAAGCTAAAAATATAAAAAAACGCGACCCTAAGGCCGCGTTGGATTTCACCGAAAAGCTATGTGTTACGCGCGGCTCAGATCTTTATCATGTACACCGAGCAGGTAGAGCACACCATCCAGACCCACGCTGGAAATGGCCTGATTGGCATTCTGACGAACCAAAGGCTTGGCACGGAAAGCCACACCTAGGCCCGCAATTGAAAGCATTGGCAGGTCGTTGGCACCATCACCTACAGCAATGGTCTGTTCCAGAGAAATTCCCATATTGTCGGCAATTTCACGGAGCAATAAAGCCTTGCGTGCGCCATCCACAATATGACCTTTGACTTCGCCTGTCACCACGCCATCCTGCACATCCAGAACGTTGGCATGAACTTCATCAATTCCCAGTTTGGCTTGCAGATATTCTGCAAAATACTGGAATCCACCAGACAGAATTGCGGTACGGTAGCCCAGTGCTTTCAGGGTTGAAATCAGGCGTTCTGCACCTTCAGTCACGGTCAGACGCTCAGCAATTTTTGGCAATACCGATGCATCCATGCCTTTTAATAAAGCAACACGAGCACGGAAACTTTGCTGGAAGTCCAGCTCGCCCTGCATCGCGCGTTCAGTGATTTCAGAGACTTGGATACCGACACCAGCTTCGATCGCCAGCTCATCAATGACTTCCTGCTCGATCAGGGTCGAGTCCATGTCAAAGCAGACCAGACGACGGTTACGGCGGTAAGCATTATCTTCCTGTACTGCCACATCGACATTCAGGTTATTCGACAGGCTTAAGCAGGCTGCACGCATGGCTGCTGCATCCAGCATCTGGCCTTTCAGACCAAACTGTACACAGGCACGTTTAGGGCCAGTATTGGAACCATCCAGCTCAGGACGGCCAGAAAGACGGGTCACGGTTTCAATATTGAAGCCCTGACTCGACACGATTTTGGTCACGGCTTGCAGATGAGAGGCATTTAATTCCGGGGCCAATGCCGTTACGATATAACGCGTGCGGCCACCCTCTCTTACCCACTGTTCATATTCAGCAGCAGAGATTGGTTTAAAGCGCACTGTTAACCCGATATCATGTGCTAGAATCAGGATTTCCTTCATGGCTAATGCTGTTGCAGTTTGGTCATCAGACGATACAACAATACCTAAGGTCAGTTGATTATGAATGACCGCTTGCCCCACATCTAGAATCTGTAAGGAATGAGCGGACAAAACCTGCATTAATCGTGTAAATTGATTAGGCTGGTCGGGTCCTAAGAATGATATAAGAATGATTTCTCGCATGAATTGACTCGGGTCTGAGCTACAACTATTGTTAGAATCATAATCGAAATTGAACAGAATTGCCTTGGAAGTTTACGTTGAATGCGCCTAGACAAGGGCTATTTGCTAGCCTACTGATTGTAAGTTTTGCTCTGCATACCTTTTTACTGGTATTGGCAACGACTCACCAACTGAATGATAACCGTGCCAACCAGGGACAGCTCATGACGAGCCAACTGGTCACAGACAGCCTGGCGGAGCTTGAACCGGCGAACCGCGTTTCTCTGGCACTTCTGGCCAACCGTTATGCGACTAACCCAAGCGTTGCTTCAATTCGTATCCTGGATGCGAATGGTCAGGTTTTAGCCACTGGTGGACTGACCAAGACCCGTGATGGGGAAGTTTTTGTCCGAGATGCCCTGCAAAACGAGAAAAAAGTCGGTGTGATTGAAATCACCCTGATTGAGCCAAGTATTGGTGAAATTCTCCGGACTCAATGGCTTGCCATTCTGTTCTCTTTCATTATTCATGGTTTGCTTTGGGTCGGTTATCGTGCGGTAGCGCGTCCAAGCCGTACCGAGTATCTGGCACGTATCAATAATGAATCGCGACTGAAATTCGAGATTCAGACTTTAACTCAGGCATTAGAACAGGAAAAGCATAATGCTGCCCTCGCCATTGCCCAGGCACAGCAAGCCCTGAAAAACAAACCGAAAGAAAAAGACAGTAAACCTGTGGTCCTAGATACCGATAGCCTGAGCTTGAACATTCAGTTCTATGATCCAAAACAGTTGCTAGATAGTGTGAATAAGACGGTATCGGTTCCTTATTTCAATCTGTGCCAGATTTTCCTGAACAAAGCTACTGAACTGTGCATCCAGCACTACAAACTGAACAGCACGGATATTTGTACCGTACACAAGTTTGATGAAAAAGGTGCCAGTATCAGTATTGCGGCAGAGAAGCCAGATGCCCTCGCCTGTCTGACCATGATCAGTTCAGTATTCCAGTTGCTTTCAGAAGTCCTGTATAAGCGTTATCGCGAAGAAAAACGTTTTGTCCTGCAGACACGTAGCGCAATTTCTTCAGCCGTTGAAGAAATGCAGCTTAATTCCGTTCAGGCTGCAGAACGTCTGGTTCAGCAACTAGTCGCTAAGGAAAGTGCACTGTATGTTCCTAATGCCCTGTTGAAACAAATCGCGGACCACTTTGAGCTGGTCAGCATGCCAAATCCGACCAATGTTCTGACCCGTCATGCCTTTGTGGTCAATGGGATGGATGCGGAAAGTGCTGAACTAGCGCAAAGCTTCAGAACCGAGATTCTCAAATCGAAACAGTCTAAAGCGTCCTAAGTCACAGAAAGCAAAAAGCCCGATTGAATATCGGGCTTTTTATATGAGAGAAATAAAATCTTCAGCAATCAGGATGTTATCTATCTGCGGAAGTATCTTGTGCTGATGCAGATTCAATTGTCTTACTTTTGGCGGCCCAGTACGTCGCCAAGGCGGGTCCAGAAATGTTATGCCATAGGCTGAAAATAGCACTTGGAACCGCAGTGATGGGAGACGCGGCAAAATGGGTCGCAGCCAACGCTACCCCTAAACCAGAATTCTGCATTCCCACTTCAATCGAAACCGCGCGACAATCGATTTCTGCCAGTTTCAATATTCGGCTTGCCCAATAACCCAACAAGTAGCCCATTCCATTGTGTAAAGCCACTAGACCCAAAATCATTAACCCGGATTCCAGAATCTGGGTTTTACTGCCAGCAATAATGGCCGCCACAATTGCGACAATGGCAATCACCGAAATTACTGGCATTACTTGGATATAGCCTTCTACCTTGGTTTTTAGAAGGGCACGGACAATCAAACCTAAAATGATTGGAAACAGCACCACTTGTAGAATCGAAATCAGCATAGATAAGGCATTAATTTCAATCCATTGGCTGGCCAGCAGATAAAAAATTGCCGGAGTCAAAAGCGGTGCCAATAAAGTTGATACCGAAGTACACGCCACAGACAAGGCCGTATTGCCTTTGGCCATATAGGTAATCACATTAGATGCCGTGCCACCTGGACAGCAGCCCACCAGAATCACACCAATCGCAATTTCAGCCGGAAGCTGGAATAGCTGACAGAGCAAAAAGGCTAACCCTGGCATCACCATAAACTGAGCCACGACCCCAATCGCAACGGCCTTGGGACTTTGCAAGATACTTTTAAAATCACCTGGCGTCATGGTCATGCCCATGCCGAACATGATCAGACCCAGCATCCAGGGAATATAGGCGCGTAACCAGACAAAAAGATCCGGCAGCATCAAGGCAATGGCTGAAAACAGAATGACCCATAGAGCAAAGGTCTTTTGGACAAACTGGCTAAATTGAAGAAGTGCTGACATGGGAAAATCCAAGTGTCATGAAAAAGAAATCAAGGCATCTGTGGATGCCTCAAAGTAAACAAACCATTGCATAATGGCAAATGGCCCTAATCGCCTTAAGTCAGCGCTTAGGCAGCATTAATAATATCTTTCAGATAAATCCGTTTTACACCCTGTGCCAGCATGTCCTGCCAGGCATGTTGTAGCGAACCGTTCAGGTCTATACCTTTGGTGGCATCCGCAATGACATAGGCCTTAAAGCCGAGTTTGCAGGCATCCATCGCAGTCCAGGCCACACAAAAATCAGTCGCGATACCCACGATGAATACGGTATCAATACCGCGCTCACGTAAATAGCCGGCCAGACCGGTACTGGTTTTTTGATCAGCTTCCATAAAGGCGGAGTAACTGTCGATATTTTGATGAAAGCCTTTGCGGATAATCAGTTGAGCTTGCGGAAGGTTCAGCTCCGGATGGAATTCAGCATCCTCAGTCCCTTGTACACAATGACTCGGCCAAAGGACCTGAGAACCATAATCCAGCTGAATCGTGTCATAGGCTGCTTGAGCAGGATGATTGTCTGCAAAGGAGATATGCTCTGCCGGATGCCAATCCTGAGTCAGCACAATATTCTGAAAGTACTGCCCCAATCGGTTGATATTCGGAATAATCTGATCGGCATTGGTAACAGCCAGATTTCCACCTGGGGTAAATCCTTTTTGTACATCCACCACAATCAGCGCCGCATTTTGCATCATTTTCATCCCTTGAAATCTGAGTTTGCATCCAAGCATAGCTTAAAACTAAAGAAAATTTTTAGCCCTTTAGGTAAAAATAGAATGACTCTGCATTCTGATAAAACGCATGATGAGTTAACTGTAAAAGCTATTGCTCTCCAAAACATAGAAAGAATTTGTCTTAAGCTGAACTGATACTGGAAAATAAAAAGCCTGCATCAGTGCAGGCTTTTCGGATATTCATCTTTTTATTTTTAAACCTTGGTACGGCTGACCAGGAGTAGCATACATACCGCAGAGATTACGATACATGGAATCGCTGCCGAGATCACCCCTGCTGCACCGAAGACCTGCTGTCAGTAGCTGACCCGCAATTGCAGGGCCAAGCATGGCGCCGATACGGCCAACTGCGGAAGCAACACCTACCCCTGTACCACGTACTTCAGTTGGGTAAACGATACTACCGAAGGCATAGAGTACACCCTGACAGCCAATCACAAAGGCACCTGCCAGTGCTGCGGCCATGTACATTTGCTCAAGTGAGCTTGCACCGTTCAACGCTAATAGACCCGCCAGGATACCGCCGTACATCAATAGAATGACATACGCTTTTTTCAGGCGATCCGTCAGCATACCCAAAATCACGGTACCAATCGTTGCAGTCACCATAAAGTAGAACTCTGCAGTTGAACCATCTTTACGGGTGAAGCCCAGTTCCATGAACAATGATGGCAACCAGCTCAACATAATGTACACCACCATCAGGGTGAAGAAGTAGCTGACCCAGATGCAAAGCGTACGAAGCAAGTTGTCAGAGTTAAACAGATCCTTGAATGAACCGTTATTTAAAACCTACTCAAACCTACTTATGTGGATTTGATGTTTAATTCCTACTTCACCATCAAGAACCAAAAGCATCTGCTTTTGGAATTACCCCAACTCCATAGGCTGTCACGGTGTAACTCACCGCCTTAATCACCACTTAAGCAGCAATTAAATCCTTATCAGCGTGATTTAAAATATTAATTGCTGCATTAATATCTCGACTTTGCTTGGTGTGACAAACAGAACACTTCCACTCACGAATTGAAAGTGTAAGAGATTGATTTAATTCACCACAGCAAGAACACATTTTACTACTTGGGAAGAATCGACCAACAGACAATATAGATTTTCCATGCTGTTTAGCCTTGTAAATCAATTGTCTTTTAAACTCATAAAAACCCATATCAGATATAGCTCTTGCGAGTTTTCGATTCTTCACCATGCCTTTAACGTTTAAATCTTCAATTGCGATCACATCAAAACGTGTAACCAGATCAGTTGTGACCTGGTGAAGATTATTTTTACGAAGGCAAGCTATTTTGTAGTGCAGGCGAGAAAGCTTGGTTTTTGCTTTTTCCCGATTCTGACTACCTTTTTTCTTGCGACTAAAAGACTTGTTGAGTCTTTTTAGTTTAGCAAGCTGTCTTTTGAGTGGTGCAAGTGATGGTATAACCTCACCATTTGAAAGGGTAGCAAGACTAGATACCCCTAGATCCACACCAATAGACAACCCTGTTTTGGGTTTTAGTTTTTCAATCTGAGCCAATTCAACAGCAATCGACACAAACCACTTGCGACCTTGTTTAAAAACTTTAGCTGACAAGATTTTACCTTTGTATCGTAAAGCCTCAGTCATCCTCACCCAACCTAAATTGGGGATTTTAATAGATTTATTATCTATACTGAATTGATCATTTGATAATGAAAAGCGATCATCCTTACCTTTTTTCCTTGGCTTGGGGTATTTACTTAGACCACTAAAAAACCGATCAAAAGCATTACCTAGTTGCTTGATAGCAAGCTGTGGCGAACATTTAGTCACCTTCTTCATGAAAGGGTATTTTTCAAATTTAAAAGAATTTAGATGTTTTCTTAGTTTTGCCTCTTTAGGCTTGTTTAGTAAGTTCCGATCTACTTCAACACCATAATATTCACACTGATCTCGATATTCCTTATCAGCTTTATATTGCCGTTGCCATTCCTTTAACGCCCAATTATACGTTAAACGAGCAACACCACACGCTTGAGCGAAATAGCTTGCTTGCTTATTATTAGGCATCAACTCAATGACATGCCCTCGTATAAATCGACTCATAGTGCTTCTTTAACAGCCTGTATTAACTTTTGATTCTTCTTGCTGCGACTACCATATAATCTTGCGGAGAACACTGTAATAATTTCCAATACATCTTGAGCAAGTTCTTCTTCAAAACTCAGATTTTCACCTTGATTAATAATCACAATTTCAACATTACGTGCTTCGCATAAAGCGAATACCAATTCTGCACCAAAGCGTAATAATCGGTCTTTATGGGTAAGAACTAAGCGACCAATTTCATTATCAATAATCCCATCTAAAAGGGCTTTTAACCCCTTTTTGCGATAATTCATTCCTGAACCAAGATCGCTAATTAATTCAAATGTCCAACCTTGCTTGGCGCAATACATCTCCAAAACTTGTTTCTGCCTTTCAAGATCAGCCTTTTGGTCGTGACTCGAAACTCTTGCATAAGCAATCGTTTTTCGATTGTTTTGAATAGCGAGATCATGGATAAGTTCAGGCGTGATTTTGCTCAGATCATAACGTCTGTGATTTTTAGGTGTTCGATCTGCAACTAAAACACCTTCCTCATCCCACCTTCTTAAGGTTTGGATGGATACACCCAATGTTTTAGCTGCAACACTAATGCTAACATATCTACTCATTTGTATATAATAGTATAGAAATAAGTAGAATTCAAATAACAATTAATAACCCTGAGGAGATGCTGCACGTTCTGCGGCTGTCTTGTTTTGTGTCTTTAAGTATTCTTTACATTCAGGCAGACACAACATCATCAGTGGAATCACGATGATGGGTAATAAACCACCTAAGTAAAAAACATTTTTCCAGTTTGCACCGAATTCAGTTGCTGCGATTAAAGACAAGATTGCAGCACCCACTGGCATACCACAGTACATCAGGCCCACGGCACGTCCACGGTTTTGTGGAGCCACGGCTTCAGAAGCCAGCGTGATTAAGATTGGCATTGCACCGCCAAGACCCGCACCCGCCAGAAAACGAACTGCCAGCAAACTGTGGAAACTGTTCACCCACACGGTACATAAGGTAAATAGTGCAAAAATTGCGGTTGACCAGATTAAAACTTTCTTACGGCCAATACGGTCCGCAAATCGACCACCGACCAGTGCACCAGGCAATAAGCCCAGAATCCCTGCACTAAAAAACACACCCAATTGTGAGCTATCCAGACCAAAGTGCTCACGAATACCAGCAGCGGCAATCCCGGCAGCCTGAATATCCAGGCCTTCAATCACAGCGATCAGAAAGCAGATCCCTACCGTGATGATCGCGTGCTTATTGTCTGATTTTTCCATTGGAATATCCTTGTTCAATCAGCGTTCAAAAGAGAGGCCATCATCTATGAGCGCTCAAATAGAATTAACTACCAATAAGTTGAACAATTTGCTCGGATATACTGAAAAATCCAGAAAATTGATGACTTTAAGATGCTGTTCGATAAAGTCAAAAAAGCAATTAATGAGAAGTATTAAAATCCCAGTATTTTTGGATTTAGACTTATACATCAAACCCAGAAATTCAACAGTGAGAAAAATTCGGGGCCGATCACTAATACGAAAAAAAGATTAGTTCAGGCATTTTTGCTTTTTATTCCTCATAAATGAGGTTTATTATTCGATATATTTTAGCTCTTAATTCATCGAATATAAATATTAATACTCCCCTAAAACACCATAAAAGAATGTTTTCTAAATCTATTTAATTCACTTAAGTGACTTATTCTGTGTATTTTTTCCTGAAAAAATGAATTCATTAGCTTTCATCCTGCTGGAGGATAAAGGATGATTTGGACAGCAAAAAATCATAACGATTAAAACTTGATTGTTGCCTAGAGGCTTTGTATAAAGAATTCAGTGGCTTTTACTAAAGCATATTGTTCTTATGCGTTTGATCAGTCATAATTTGCATAAGCAATATTCAATTCAGTGCAAATCTATTGAATTTGCTACAAATCAAAATACAAACCCATCCCAAATATGTTTTCTCATTCTCTTCGGATGGACAAATAGGATAGTTTTTTAAAATGACTCAGCAAGCACAGACCATTCAGGGTTCCATTGTCGCAATCGTCACCCCCATGTTTGAAGATGGCAGCGTAGATTGGAAGGGTCTCGAGAAGCTGGTTGAGTGGCATATTGCAGAAGGCACTAACAGCATTGTGGCTGTAGGTACTACTGGTGAAGCATCAACGCTCAGCATGAGCGAGCACACTCAAGTGATCAAAGAAATCATTCGTGTTGCCAACAAACGTATTCCTATCATTGCCGGTACAGGCGCAAACTCGACTCGTGAAGCAATCGAGCTGACTCAGGAAGCCAAAGAACTTGGCGCTGATGCTGCCCTGCTGGTTACTCCTTACTACAACAAACCGACTCAGGAAGGTTTATACCAGCATTATAAAGCCATTGCTGAAGCGGTTGACCTACCTCAAATTCTTTATAACGTTCCAGGCCGTACTGGCGTGGATATGGCTAATGAAACCGTGATCCGTCTGGCAGATATTCCACAGATCGTGGGCATTAAAGATGCAACAGGTGATGTAGCCCGTGGTGCTGCCCTGATTGAAGGTCTGGCAGGTAAAAACATGACCGTTTACTCAGGTGATGATGCAACTGCCTATGAGTTAATGGGTCATGGTGCCAAAGGCAATATTTCTGTGACTGCCAACGTTGCACCAAAAGTCATGAGTGAAGTATGTGCTGCAGCCATTGCAGGCGATGCTGCACGTGCTGAAGAGCTCAATGCTCAGGTTGCAAATTTACACAATATTCTATTTTGCGAATCAAACCCAATTCCTGTGAAATGGGCTCTCCATGATATGGGCTTAATTGGTACAGGTATTCGCCTTCCATTAACACCACTTGCAGAACAATATCGCGCTCCGCTTCATGAGGCACTTGTAGAAGCGAGCGTCATTAAATAAAGAGCAACGATTATGCAATTACGTTTAGGACTTACCCTGGCACTTTCAGTATTCAGTTTAGCAGGTTGTAGTTCAATGGCCTTTAAAAACGGTACCTTGGACTATAAAGAAACAACCACGCTGCAACCATTACAATATCCTGAAGGGTCAATGGTTCGTCCTGCAACGCCTTTGTACCCTGCTCCGACAGTGGATCCGCTTGCCCTGGAAAATGCACCAAAGCTTGAAAATCAGCGTGGTAACCGCTTTGCGATGCCACGCCCTACTGCACAGCCAGTAAATTCAACTCAAACAGATGAAACTCAAGAAAATTTTTCAGGAAAGCCGCAATTAGTCACTGACGGAAATCAAAATCCACTGCTCAAAATTGATGGAAATGCTGCTACAATATGGCAATACACTCTTGCCACGCTTAGCAGCCTTAACCATTCTATCGTTGGTCAAAATAAAGATCGTTATGAAGTAACGATTCAGGTTGATCAGCAAACCTATGTTTTAAGACTCTCTCCCGCAGGTTCGAGTAACACCCTGGCTGTGTTTAATCCCGATAACAGTTTTGCCGACCGCGAAAAAGCAGCAGAACTGTTAAACCAGATTTACCAAAATTGGCCAGCCTAGACATTTTCTAGGCATTTTTTTTTGTAGAAGGTTCCCTCATGTTAAAACAAACCTTGCTCTATACTGGTAAAGCGAAATCTGTCTATACCACGGACAGTGAAGACCACCTGATTTTAGTTTTTCGTGACGATGCGTCCGCATTCAATGGCGAAAAAATCGAACAACTGGATCGTAAAGGTAAGGTGAATAACCGTTTTAACGCCTTCATCATGGAAAAGCTGGCTGCTGCTGGTATTGAAACTCATTTTGAGAAACTGCTGACACCAACTGAAGTGTTAGTGAAAAAACTTAAAATGATTCCAGTAGAATGTGTGGTACGTAACTATGCTGCGGGTTCTTTATGCCGTCGTCTGGGTGTAGAAGAAGGTAAAGAATTAACTCCTCCTACATTCGAATTGTTCTTCAAGGATGACGCGCTAGGCGATCCAATGGTGAACGAATCTCAAGCGATTGCTTTAGGTTGGGCGACTGCTGAACAATTGGCAAAAATGAAAGAACTGACTTACCAAGTGAACGATGTGCTTAAAGCATTATTCGAAGCGGGTAATATGCTTCTGGTTGACTTTAAACTTGAATTTGGTGTGTTCCACGACCGTATCGTACTGGGTGACGAATTCTCTCCAGACGGTTGCCGTCTATGGGATAAAGACACCAAGAAAAAACTGGATAAAGACCGTTTCCGTCAAGGCCTAGGCGGCGTGGTTGAAGCGTACGAAGAAGTTGCAGCACGTTTAGGTATCAATCTTGAAGATATCTAAGCACTAATAGTGCTTCAAAGAACCGGGTTAATAGCCCGGTTTTTTATTGTCTAATCTTATGATCGAAAAAATAAATTTTATTAATAAAAATGATCGTTTTTACATTATTCAATGCATGCCTTAATATTACTGCATCCCAGCAACATCCCCAGCAGATGCAATCCATCTGATGTTGCTGACCAGATTTATACCCTTACCCTCTAGGATGTATCTCCCCCAAGACATCCTATTTCAGCCCAATTCTCCTTGAATTGGGCTTTTTTTTGCTTATTGCTGCTGTTGTTCCTGCTGCCAGCGACGTTGTTGCAGACGTTCGCCTTCTACTTCACGCTTATTACGTGCCGATTCGTACAGCTTGGTGCCTTTCAGCTCAGGCGGCAGGTAATCTTGCAGGACAAAATGTTCCGGATAGTTGTGCGGATACAGATAATTTACCCCATAGCCCTGCTCTTTCATCATTTTGGTCGGT
This sequence comes from Acinetobacter sp. GFQ9D191M, assembly GCF_011174875.1. NCBI lineage: Bacteria > Pseudomonadati > Pseudomonadota > Gammaproteobacteria > Moraxellales > Moraxellaceae > Acinetobacter > Acinetobacter sp. GFQ9D191M. The sequence goes on along the minus strand of NZ_JAALGV010000101.1, from coordinate 33,757 downwards.
GCATTACGTAGATGTAAAGGCACTGGCAAATTGGCCGTTTTTTCAGCCAGATCCATCGCCTTGTTAATCGCCAGATAGGTACTATTACTTTTGGCACTAGTCGCCAGGTAAACCGCACATTGTCCCAGAATAATCCGGCATTCCGGCATGCCAATCGCTTGAACTGAGCGGAAGCATTCGCCCGCCAGCAACAAGGCATTCGGATTGGAATTGCCAATATCTTCTGATGCTGCAATCAGCATACGGCGGGCAATAAAGACCGGATCTTCACCACCTTTGAGCATACGCGCCATCCAGTACAGGGCAGCATCCGGATCACTGCCACGAATCGACTTGATGAAGGCCGAAACCAGATCATAGTGCTGCTCGCCAGATTTGTCATAACGGGCAATATTCTGCTGTGCGACTTTGACCACAATCGCATTGGTAATGATATTTTCCTGGTCAGCCTCAAAGGTACTGGCAATCAGATCCAGCAAATTGAGGGCCTTACGCGCATCCCCAGCGGCAAACTGCAATAAGGCGTCAAATTCTTCAATCTGGATATAGCGTTCCTGCAGAAATTTGTCAGTCTGAATCGCCTGAGTCAGTAAAGTCTGAATCGCTTCATCACTCAGCGCATTTAAGGTATAGACCTGACAACGTGACAGCAAGGCACTGTTGACTTCAAAAGATGGATTTTCCGTCGTCGCGCCAATCAGGGTAATTTTGCCTTTTTCGACGGCATTCAGCAGTGCATCCTGCTGGGATTTATTAAAACGGTGAATCTCGTCAATAAACACTACAGGTGTCAGCAGATCACCACTTTCCGCAATGACTTCACGCAATTCTTTCACACCGGTATTGAGTGCAGACAGGCTGATAAATGGCCGGTCTACCGCTTGGGCAAGTAGCAAGGCAATCGTGGTTTTACCCACTCCAGGTGGCCCCCAGAAGATAATCGATGGTAAATGTCCCTGGTCAATCATTTGACGTAGAGGTGCATTCTCTCCAAGCAAGTGATCCTGCCCGATAATTTCTGTAAGGTCGCGAGGCCGCAAGCGTTCTGGAAGCGGGATATGACTGTCTGACATCTTATTATTGGCTCAAATTAAATTCTGCTTTCATTCTAACACTGGTAGTTTTGATTCCAATATTTCAAACATTTATGAGAAAAATTTAATTTATGTAAGAAATCTCTATTTTTTTTACAATGAATGGATTAATCTTATGAAAAGTAGATAAATAGAACATGATTAATTACAGGTTAATAACCTTGTAAATTTCACATTATCTCATATTAATTAGAATGGACTTGAGCAACTGATTGGATGCTCTTTGGGTGGTATCGGTGGGGATGCATGAAGCATAATAAATCTAGACGAACAACTGCGGAATGCGCTGATTCGCTTATTTCAACCTCGATACAATCTTCTAATGAACAACAGGCAAAATCCAGATTATTACAAGATCTGATCAATGATGTGCCGCATCCGCTTTGGGTGCTGGGCAAGGATAATATTGAATATTTTAATCAAGCACTTTCGGATTATTTAGGTACCAATTTAAGTGAATATGGTCCTAAAGAATGGCAAAGCCTGATTCATCCAGATGATCAGCCAACGTTTTCTGAGCAATGGCATGCTGCCCTGAATCAGCAACAAGGCTTTAATACCCAGTGCCGGATTAAATCGGCTGATTCCAGCTACCGCATGTGTGCCTTGGCCATCAAGTTTCAGCATACAGCAGAACATCTGCTGCAATGGTCGGTATCACTGACCGATATCCATGAATATTTTGAGATTCAGCAGCAACTGTCTCAGGTGATTTCTACTCAGAAAAACATGCTGGATGCCAGTGTCGATTGTATTAAAGTGATGTCTCCACAAGGCGAAATCCGTCATATCAATCAGTCAGCCTGTCATAAGTTAGGGATTGATCCTGAACAGCAGCCTGCCCCGCATTCATGGTTAAGCCTGTTACCCGCTGAAGTTAAAAAAACCGGACAACGCGCTTTAAAACAGGCTGCTCAAGGTTTAAATAGCCGTTTTGTAGAAAAAGCCCAGACGGAGAGTGAGGACCCACAATACTGGGATCATTTACTGACTCCAGTATTGGACGAAAATAATATTCCCCAAAATATCCTGTGTGTTTCACGCAATGTCAGTCAGCAAAAAATAGCTGAAAGCCGTTTAAAAGCCGTAATTCAGCGTGATGAGCTGACCGGACTGTATAACCGCAATGCCTTTTATAAGACCTTTAAACAGGTGCTGCTAAAAGCCAAGCAACAGCAAATGATGGTTGGCCTGCTCCTGATCGACTTGGACTATTTCCGGCATATCAATGACACTTTGAGTCATATTGCCGGGGACCATTTGCTGCATGTCTTGGGCAAGCGTTTTCAGGCCTGTTTTGGCTCCAACAATATAGTCGTTGCCCGTCTGGGTGGCGATGAGTTTGCTATTTTAGTCAAAAACTTGGAAAACGAAGCCCAGCTGATTAATACTGCACAACTGGCCTATGCCCAACTGGAACAACCAGTGAGTTATGTCGGCCATCGTATGAGTATCGGTATGAGTATCGGTTGTACCGTTTATCCGCGTGATGCCCAGAATAGCTCTAACCTGCTGAAATGTGCCGATATTGCCCTGAATGATCTGAAAAATAGTGGTCGTGGCGGGATTCGCATGTTTAATCAGGAGATGTTCAGGTCACTGGAAAACATAACCAAACAACTGACGCTGGCACGCAAGATTATTCATGCGGATCAGATTATTCCTTATTATCAGCCTAAGGTCCGCCTTTCTGATGGTGAGGTGATTGGTTTCGAAGCCTTACTGCGTTGGCAAGATCAACAGCATCAGATCCAGTTACCCTCTCATATTTTTTCTGCTTTCCAGGACTATGATTTAGCTTCGCGCATCAGTGAAACCATGCAGCTAAAAGTCTTTGAGGATATGAGCCGCTGGCAGGCCGAAGGTCTGGATATTCTGCCAATTTCAATCAATGCAGCTCCAGTTGAATTCCTGCGCGATGACTATGCTGAGAAATTTCTGGCTCGTCTGTCCCGATTCGATATTCCTGCGCATAAGGTTGAGCTGGAAATTACCGAGCAGAGCTTGTCTGAAGGCGGAGCCAATTATGTGATCCGGGCACTGAACCTGCTGAAAAAACATGGAATTCATATTTCTCTGGATGACTTCGGTACCGGTCATTCTTCCCTGACCCGTTTGCAGGAATATCCGGTCGACTGCATCAAGATTGATCGCAACTTTGTAGAACGCATGAACAATGATCCGTCTGCGCTGGCCATTGTCAAAGCCATTACCCAGATTGGTTCCAGTATTTCTCTGGATGTATTGGTCGAGGGTATTGAAAATACTGAACAACTGGACACGCTGATCAATTGTGATTGCCAGATCGGACAAGGTTTTTATTTTTATCGTCCTATGTCCGGGTCTTCAGCACAGCAACTGCTACAACAGGCCGCTTAATTTTTTTATTTAATCATTTGACGGGGTTGGATTGCGCTAATCATTAGCGCACCCAGCGCACGATATATTCATCAATTTCATCTTCATCAATATCGACTTCACTTAAGCAGCGACCAGCAGCGGATTTTTTGGCCTGAATCACGCTTTGTCGTGAACCCGTCTTCAGATAATGCCAGGATGGCAGGCTTTTCCCTTCAGCAACTCGGCGATAAGCACAGCTTGAGGGTAACCAGTGAATAGTGTCCAGTTTCTCAGGTGTCAGCTGGATACAATCCGGCACATATTGCAGCCGGTTCGGATAATCCGAACAGCGGGCAGTTTTGCAGTCCAGTAATTTGCAAGCCACTTTGGTATAGGCGACTTCGTGGGTGTCTTCATCTTCCAGCTTGATCAGGCAGCAAAGCCCACAACCGTCACAAAGCGCTTCCCATTCTTCTGGCGTCAGCTCAGTGAGACTATATTTTTTCCAGAAGTATGGACGTAAGGCATCAGACATAATCAAAACGGCTATGGTAAAAATCAGCTTATTATACCAAGTCTCAACAAAGGAAATGTAGGGACGTAAATCTTATTAATATCACGTAAACTATTGTTAAATCAGAGACAGTACATCAACAAAACACTAACAGTGCCCAAAATCGAATATTCCTATACTGGATTTGAGAATAAAAACACATGGAGAATTGATATGTTTCGCTGGGCTATTATTTTTGCTGTGATTGCCTTGATTGCCAGTCTACTTGGTTTCGGTGGAGTAGCAGGCTTATCTAAGGATTTCGCAATTATCTTATTGGTGATTGCCGTTATTCTTGCCATTGTTGGTTTCCTTTCTCGCGGCAAGGTCTAGCGACTGAGTTCTGCTTAAGGAAAAGTTTCCTACAGAAAAAACAAGAGCCATTTGGCTCTTGTTTTTTTATGCGCCCAAAATGAATTACGGTTTGATATGGCGTGGTCTGAAACCAGCAGCGACCAATGCGGCCAAATACGCCACGACTCCTACCACACATAAAATCAGCACTTCCAGTACACGCATCCACTGTGATACATCACCATTGTACCAGCTCAGTGCATAGGCCAAGGCTGCAATCATCATCACATTGGCAAACATGAATTGCATAAAGATTTTTTTCCAGTGTGCGCCAAAACGGAAAATATTGCGTTGATGCAGATAGAAATACAGCAGACCTGCATTGACCATGGCTGAACCGGTTGAAGCCAGTGCCAGTGCCATATGCTCCGCTTCCCAATGAATCAGCTTAAAGAAACCAATAAAGATCACGTTCAGAATCGCATTGGCTGCCACGGCCATTAAACCGACGCGTACCGGTGTACGGGTATCCTGCTGGGCATAGAAGCCGGGAGCAAAGACTTTAATCAGCATAAAGGCAATCACACCACCACTCATACATTGCAGTGCCAAGGCAGTCATCTGGGTATCTTCAAAGGTAAACTGTCCACGTTCAAACAATGCCTGAATAATCGGTGTTGACAGCATGAACAAGGCAATACTGGCTGGTAGACCCACCAGCACAATGACTTTCGCTGCCCAATCCATCATGTCGCGGAATTTTTCCGGATTCTTTTCTGTATGCTGTGTGGATAAGGACGGCAGAATCACGGTACCGATTGCCACACCAATCAGACCCAATGGTAACTCGGTCATCCGTTCAGCACTATACAGCCACGACACTGAACCGTCCTGCATGAAAGAGGCCCAAACCGTATTCAGTAACAGGTTGATCTGGGTGACGGATACACCAAACAAAGCGGGTAACATCAGTTTCATGATGCGATCCACCCCTTCATGCTTGAAGTCCACTTTCGGTGGAATCAGCAGGTTTTTACGCCATAACTCTGGAATCTGGATTGCCAGCTGCAAAATCCCGGCAATGACGACGGCCCAACCTAGCGCCATAATCGGCTCTGCCATAAAAGGCGTGAGCCAGAGCGCACCGGCAATCATGGCAATATTCAATAAAACCGGAGCAAAGGCTGGCGTACTGAAAGAGCCATAACTGTTCAGAATACTGCTGGCAAAAGCCGTCAGTGACATAAATAGTAGGTATGGAATGGTCAGACGGAACATGTCTGTGGCCAGCGCAAACTTTGCTTCATCGCCATGAAACCCTGGCGCATAGATATACATGATCACCGGTGCGGCAATGATGGCAATCATGGTCAGGGTGGTCATGAAGGTAGCCAGACAGCCAAAGACCCGGCTGATCAGGATCTGCACTTCTGCATGGGTGCGACTGGTCTTATATTCAGTCAGTACCGGAATAAAGGCTTGGGAGAATGCCCCTTCTGCAAACAGTCGTCTGAAAAAGTTTGGAATACGAAATGCCACCACGAAGGTATCGAAATCTTTACCGGCACCGAATACATTCAGTAAAACCACATCCCGGACCAATCCCAGAACCCGCGACAACATGGTCATCGCACTGACAATTACGGTCGAACGCCAAAGCGCCATCCTATTCACCTAATAATTAATTTGGGCCTATTGTAATGAAACTTGCAAAAGAAGTTCATTGCTTAATCACATGACTTCCTGAAGGGTCATGGGTTCTTATAATGTTGTAACTGGGCACGAAAAGCACACCAGTCAAAATATGGTCCCGGATCGGTTTTACGTCCCGGTGCAATATCCGAATGTCCGGCAATATGCTGCTGCATTTTTGGATAATAGTCTTGCAAACAGGCGGTGACTTTGACCAAGGCATCATATTGTGCCTGTTCAAACGGCAGGTCATCACTGCCTTCCAGTTCAATCCCGATGGAATAATCATTACATTCTTTTTTGGCCAGATAGTTAGAACGACCTGCATGCCAGGCTCGGTCATTGAAATTCACAAACTGCAGCACTTCACCAGAACGCAAAATCAGCAGATGCGCCGACACCTGCATGCCTTCAATAGTCCGAAAATACGGATGCACTGACCAGTCCAGCTGGTTCTGAAAAAACTGTTCAATATAGCCACCACCAAACTGTGACGGCGGCAGACTGATGTTATGGATCACCAGTAACTGGATGTCGGTATGTTCAGGCCGCTGATTAAAATTTGGAGAAGGGATCTGGCGCGCCCCGAGCAATTGCCCGTCCCGGATTTGAAACTCAGCTGCCTGTTGCATAAAACTGTCCTGTACAAAAATAAAATCTGCAATATCAGGATTGCAGCCGGCTTAATGCTAAAACTTTCATAGGCAAATCTCAATTCATCCCGGCAGGCTGTATGAAAAATCGCTCATTTTAATGTAACGGTGTTAAGATAACGCACAATTTTTCACGGCTAAAAAAGATACGGAAATACTCATGAGCATATCTCAGGCTTTGCTAGAACAGTCGATTCAGATCAATATTCAACAGGCACTCTCCGAAGATATTGGCGATGGTGACATTACTGCCCTGCTGACTCCTGAAGATGAACAGGCGACTGCCACGATTATTAGCCGTGAAGCAATGGTTCTTGCTGGTCAGCCTTGGGTCAATGCCCTGATTCAGGCCTATGATCCGAGTGTAGAAGTGATCTGGCTAAAAAATGACGGCGATCATGTCGCTGCCAATGAAGCTTTTCTAAAACTGGCCGGTTCTGCACGTAGCCTACTGACTGTAGAACGCCCTGCCCTGAACTTTGTACAGACGCTGTCTGCAGTTGCGACCAAAACAGCAACCTATGTCAAAGAGTTGGACGGTCTGCATACCAAGCTCTTAGATACCCGTAAAACGCTGCCAGGCTTACGTATTGCCCAAAAATATGCTGTTGCTGTCGGTGGTGGTCAGAATCACCGTCTGGGCCTATTCGATGCCTTTTTGATTAAAGAAAATCATATTATGGCAGCCGGCGGCATTCGCCAGGCGATTGCCATGGCCCACCAGATTGCACCGGGTAAACCAGTTGAAGTGGAAGTTGAAACCTGGGATGAACTGAATCAGGCCCTAGAAGCCGAGGCTGATATCGTGATGCTGGATAATTTCAGTCAGCAGCAAATGATTGATGCGGTCAAACATGTGGCTGGTCGCTGTAAACTGGAAGCCTCAGGCAATATCACCATTGATAACTTACGTGAAGTGGCGAGTACAGGCGTAGACTATATTTCGATGGGCGTACTAACCAAAGATGTCAAAGCCATTGACCTGTCGATGCGTTTTAATGGTTAAAGTCTTATTATTAAAAAAGGGTGCCATAGCACCCTTTTTCTTATTCTCAAGGATATAAATCATAGAGGTTGAATGGCCTCTACTCTGTTAATTGGTATCACTTCCTCGTTCCATATTTGCACCATCACGGTTTTCATCACGAGAATTCGAATCACAGGCAGTTAAACCCAGTACAGCAAATACTGAAAATGCCATCAACCATATTTTCATGTTATACCCCTCTGAATGAGATTTGGTTAAAAGATCATCGCTTAAAACAGAGGTTACACAGTAGACAGATCCTGTTCATTTTTTGTCAGGCAATGTGTAGGTACAATAAAAAACGCATCCGAAGATGCGTTTTTTACAACTTGAAAAGCTTACCAGCCCAAAGCTTCTTGCTGTTTCTTGATCAGTTCCTGAATCCCTTTTTCAGCCATGGCCAGCATGTCATTGCATTGCTCACGGGTAAATGGCTTATCTTCAGCAGTACCTTGGATTTCAATAAATTCACCTGCCTGAGTCATCACGACATTCAAGTCAGTCTGACAGTTTGAATCTTCTTCATAGCAAAGATCCAGCAGGACTTCATCTTTAAAGATACCTACAGAAATGGCTGCTACCAGGCCTTTAAGTGGATCCTGTTTGATTTTCTTTTTCTCAAGCAATACGTTCATGGCATCAATCAATGCTACTGCAGCACCCGTAATTGATGCAGTACGGGTACCACCATCTGCCTGAATCACGTCACAGTCAATGGTAATGGTATTTTCACCGAGTTTTTTCAGGTCGACCATTGAACGTAGGCTACGACCGATCAGACGCTGGATTTCTTGAGTACGGCCACTTTGTTTGCCGCGAGCAGCTTCACGATCACTACGGGTATGTGTTGAACGTGGCAGCATGCCATATTCCGCTGTTACCCAGCCTTGACCCTGACCTTTCAGGAAACGTGGTACAGAGCTGTCTACACTGGCAGTACACAGCACTTTGGTATGACCAAATTCAACCAATACGGAACCTTCCGCATAACGTGTATAGTTACGGGTAATTTTCACTTCACGTAATTGATCTAATGCTCGTTGGTCGATACGCATAATAGGTCCTGCTGTTGACTAAAAATAATTGCGGCTCAGTATAACAGAAGCCTCCGCCAAGATTGGAACAGAGGACAGATCATTTACAAAATCACTGGACACGCTTTGCTTGTATAGATTTTTCAGTCCATCTGCGCTACTGCGATGGACAGATGTTTTTTGCTAAACTGCAAATCTGCCGAAGGAAGATCCCTATGTCTTTACGTGAAGAACGCAAGCACCAAAGCCGCCAGGCCCTCCTCGATGCTACCTTGGCATTGAGCAGCCGTGGCCATGCATTTAGCAGCATCAGCCTGCGCGAAATCACTCATGAAGTTGGACTGGTGCCTGCCGCATTTTATCGACACTTTCAGAATATGGATCAGTTGGGACTGGAACTTCTGGATCAGGTGTCAATTCATCTCAAAGGTGTGCTGAGTCAGTTGGGACCTGCAGATTTTTCTCTGGATGAGCTTTCAGCCAAAATCGAACTGTTTTTTCAGGCAGTTGATGCTCATCCCGAAGCTTGGACATTTGTCAGTGCCGAGCGTTGGGGCGGTTCTATCATTCTCAGACAAGGCATTGAACGGGAAATTCATTATCTGACCCAAGATTTACGGCATACCCTGGAACAGATTCCAGCCACCCAGCAATCTCCTTCTCCAGCCGAATTAACCGCATTGGCACAGGTCCTGGTTCCTCTCGCATTAAACTGGGCTATGGGCTGGATTCAGCTTCAGGCACAGCCTGATCCTGAACTGCGACAAACTCGGATAAATGACTTCAAAGCGCAAAGCCTAAAGCAGTTAGAACTGTTATTTCGTGGAATTTTCTCTCAAGCCTGAGATCTCATCTGAGTGAAATCTATTTTACAATTCAATTTTATCCTGACATAAAAAACCCGCGTATAACTGCGGGTTTTTAGATTCATGCAGATCTGGTGTTATTTAGCTTTACGCTCTTTTTCCACCAGATAATTCACCACTTGAACCACTTTAGCATCATCGCCCTGAACTACATACTTACCATTTACGGTGACCGCTGGTACGCCGCTCAACTGATAAGTCGCAGCCAGATTTTTAGCCTGTGCAATTTTTGAAGAAATCGGGAATGATTTATAGGTGGTATTAAATTTCGCTTCAGAAATACCATAACGGGTATAGAACTTGGCCAATTGAGCCTGTTCCAGAATTGGCTGTTTCTTGGCATGGATATCATGGAATAGCTGCAAATGTGCTTTTTGACGAACACCTAGAGCTTCAGACACATAGTATGCGCGTGCTGCCTGTTCCCATAGCGGATTCATCGCGGCTGGGGTACGTACAAAACGTACATCTTTAGGCAATTTTTTTAACCAGCTTTGCATGTGTGGTTCAAGAGAATAGCAGTGACCACAGCCATACCAGAAGAATTCACGGACTTCAATTTTCCCCGGCTTTTCAACTTTTACTGGATTCGCCAGGACTTGATAGTCTTGACCTGCTACAAAGTTGGCGGCCATTGCACTGCCAGAAAATGCCAAAACGGATGCGGCTACAGTGCCTAAAATAAATTTTTTCATTGGGATTATCGTCCTCTAAATCATTATGTCTAATTTATGGCTTCACTATAAAGTAATTATGCCGGTTTCGTTTTTATTCTGTGAACTTTTTTACAGCTTTTATCGCTTTTTTTTCCAGAATCGCTACACTAAACAAGTGTACTGATTTACAAGAAGTTAAATCTGTTTATACCGCCTCTGGGCGAACTTAAATTTTAAATAATCACGACTGATTGAGGTGACACCGATGTCGCAATTGAATGTTGATCCACAAGAAATTGCCAAGTTTGAAGCATTTGCAGCTATATGGTGGGATCAGCATTCCGAGTTCCGCCCATTGCATATGATCAATCCACTGCGTCTCAACTGGATTGATGAACATACCGGTGGCTTGAGCGGCAAGAAAGTGCTGGATGTAGGCTGTGGCGGGGGCATCCTGTCAGAAAGCATGGCACGCCGTGGCGCTCAAGTGCTGGGCATTGATATGGGCGAAGCGCCACTGAATGTGGCCCGCATCCATGCCGAGCAGGAAGGTGTCAGCAATATTGAATACCGTCAGATTCCAGTAGAGCAACTCGCAGAAGAACAGGCCGGCCAATACGATGTGGTTACCTGTATGGAAATGCTGGAACATGTACCTGATCCAGCCTCTATTATTCAGGCCTGTTACAAACTGGCCAAACCAGGTGGCCATGTCTTCTTCTCGACCATTAACCGTAATCCAAAATCTTATCTGTTCGCGATCATTGGCGCAGAATATATCCTGCGTATGCTGGCCAAAGGTACACATGATTACAGCAAATTCATCAAGCCATCTGAGCTGGCACATGACATCCGTAATGCCGGTTTAAAATTAAAAGACATGACTGGCCTGCACTATAATCCGCTGACCAAACGTTACTGGCTAGCACCGAACGTCGATGTAAACTATATGGTGTATACCGTTAAAGAAAGCGAACTAGAGGCCGCACAATGAAAGCGGTTTTATTCGACCTAGATGGTACTTTAATTGATACTGCGGCTGATTTTATCCGGATTATCCAGCATATGTGCCGTGAAGCCGGCCGTGACGTGGTGGAAGCCGATCTGATCCGTACTCAGGTTTCAGAAGGTGCCCGCGCTATGGTCAAATTGGTCTATCCCGAACTGCAACTAGAAGATCCAGTGTTTCTGGATCATCGCCAGCGTTTTCTGGATATGTATGGTGCAGATATTGCTGTAGATACAGACCTGTTTGCGGGAATGTATCCTTTACTTGAAGAATTAGAGGAAAATGATATCCCTTGGGGAATCGTGACCAATAAACCGCGCTGGTTGAGTGAAGCTTTACTCAAAGCTTTAAACCTGACCGAACGCTGTGCCGTACTGGTCTGTCCGGAAGATGTGACCCGAACCAAGCCAGATCCAGAGCCAATGTATCTGGCTGCCGAGCAGCTACAGCTGGCTGCAGAGGACTGTATCTATGTCGGTGACCATCCACGTGATATTGATGCCGGCCGCAATGCCAAGATGTACACCATACTGGCAGCATACGGTTATTTACCACTGCAATACAAAGATGACTTAACAGCCTGGCAAGCCGACTATATAGTGAATACAGTGAATGAGTTACATCAGCACATTCAGAAACTGGTCTTGAGCGAGCCAAGTGTCCTGTCTTGATTCCTGAAGCTACTAAAGACACTTAACAATAATAATGAGGAGGTAGATAATGAAGTATTCAGAATATCAACCTCGCCCCGATCTGTTAAAAGATCGTATCATCCTGATCACGGGTGCGGGCGATGGCATTGGTCGTGCAGCAGCAATCAGTTATGCCCTGCATGGAGCAACTGTAGTTCTGCACGGGCGTACCTTAAACAAGCTTGAAGTCATTTATGATGAAATTGAAAGTTTGGGTGCGCCGCAACCTGCCATTCTCCCATTACAGTTATCTAGCGCCTCTGAACGTGATTATGAATTATTGCTCGACACGCTCGATCGGCAGTTTGGCCGTCTGGACGGGATTTTGCATAATGCCGGTATTTTAGGCGAGCGAGTGCCACTGGCAGATTATCCGGTTAATGTCTGGGATGACGTCATGGCAGTTAACCTTCGTGCGCCTTTTGTGATTACTCAAGCCCTATTACCCCTGCTGGAAAAATCCAAACACGCTTCTGTGGTCTTTGCCAGTTCCGGCGTAGGTCGTGAAGCCCGGGAATGCTGGGGCGCTTATTCAGTTTCAAAAATTGCCATTGAAGCAGTCAGCCAGTTATTTGCCAAAGAGCGGGTCAATTCGAATATCCGTTTTAACTGTATCAATCCGGGTGCTACACGTACCGCAATGCGTGCCAAGGCTTATCCGAATGAAGATCCGAAAACTTTACCGACACCGGATTCCATCATGCCAGCTTATCTGTACCTGATGGGTGAAGATAGCTTGCATATGAACGGTCAAAGTATTGATGCTCAAGATTAAGCTTTAACTGCCACCTATTTAAAAGCCAATGTCCGCATTGGCTTTTTGTTTTTTAAACTCTATAAAGATAAGGCTCATTTGAAAGCTGCTTATTCTCCTGCCCCATTCATCCAGATTTCAGACTGAATCAGCCAGACCTTTCTTATCTCTGCAATACTGTCTTTATTCAGTTCGCTGCAAATTCCCCTATACTAGCGCCAACAGATTTTTATTTGAGTGCAACATGACTGACTTAAACAACATCACCGTGACGACTTTGGAAGATGGCATGGTTTCTCTGCTGGTCGATCAGCAGCCGATCTCTGAAAAATACGGCATGAAGTTTGATGCCAGCATTATCGATGACATTCAGGCACTCGAAAATGGTCAAAAACTGAAACTGTTTGATCAGTTTGTCTTTTCTCATACCGATCTAAATTTTGAACATTCCTATCATTATGTGACAGGTATCGAAAAACTAGACGATCGTTATCAAGTGGCGAAACACTTTGTCTATCGCATCAAGATCGAAGGTCAGCCTGAAATTGAACATGTGATTAGTAATCAGGGCAAAGCAATGACAGCGGAAGATGTGCGTACCTTTATTCAGGCACATGTGCAGAAATCCCTAAGTGACTATACTGACCTGAACTATGCCTATTAAGATCGTTTGTTAGATCCCGAAAGAGCGCATTTACGGATAGTGCGCTTTTTTTATCCTTAAATTCTTTAAAAAACAGATATAAATCGTTTTAATGAATCAATAATATAAAATTATTCGGTTTTCCAAATTAATATAAAATTTTTATAATGCTTTTCAAGTTAAATCAAAGCGAAGGAAAATTAAATGGCAGACCAAAAACGTAAAACTGAAACTATTCGTCGTATTGAAAATTTGCAGTTATCAACTACCCTCATTTTGGCTTTAGAAGATGCAGTCGAGGCAGAGTCTGTGGCTGAAGCCATTCAGTCCTTACAGGGTTTAACAGAACAGTGGAACTAAAAAATTGTAATGACTGAATCAAGATCTGGCGCTTAAAAAGAATATTTTTCCACTATTTTGAGACGGTTTTGATACACAATTCAGGACATTGCGCTTGCATCTTGATCCCGGTTTTGCTGAAATGCCAATGGGGCTGGGTATAACTGGTCAACTGACTGAAGTGCATCCTAAGCTTATGTAAAATCATGGCATAATCATAATTTCTCTGTAATTGATATAAAACTTCAGCCAGTTCTTCACAGTTTCTCTGCAATTTTTCCGTACATTAGTTACTTTAGAAAATGAACAATTGAATGAGGGTTCAACATGAAAAAGGTTCTGGTAGCATTGGCGATGTCCTGCAGTGCATTCATGCTGGCAAATGTTGCAAACGCTGCCCCTCATTTCAATGATGAACAGCGTATGGAACGGGGTCCGGGTCATCATCAGGCCAAGAAATCGCGTGAGTTCCATGACGATCACCAAGACGAGTATGATAAACGTCGTATGCGTGAAGAACGTGGTGTTAAACGTCTGCAACAGTTACGCTGGCAGCCTGGCTATGTCATGCCTCAGCATTATCGCAGTAATGGCTATAAGGTCGAATATAAGGACCATAAACTGCCTAAACCAGACCGCAAGCAGCAATGGTACAAAGTCAACAATGACTACATTCTGGTGAACTCTGAAAATAACAGCATTGTCCGGATTATCGGAGACTGATTCAGAACCTGATGCAAAGCCCAACCTCGTTTGGGCTTTTTGATTTTTCGGATGAGCATTTTTAGGCTTTTTCTTATGTTAGAGCCTTCCTTTTAATCGTGGCTAATCTCCTAAATTCCTTCATGAATTTAACAATTCCACTAAACTGGCCTCACGCTTTCTATCCACTTATTCGCTAATTTAATCTCATCGAAAACATGTACAGATTTTTAGGTGAGAGCCATGAAAAAAGTTTTAACTACAATTGCCTTATCTCTTAGTGCGCTGGTTGCTACTTCTGCAATGGCAGCACCGCAGCATCATGATCCACGTTATGCACCACATAAACCGGCACCGCACTGGGATCATAAAGATGCGAAAAAATGGGATGACCGTCGTTATAACAACCGTGGGGTTAACCCAAGCCGTGACTGGCGCGTAGGTCAAAAACTGCCAAACCAGTATGACAACCGTCGCTTTGAAGTCAGTGGCTATGAAGCACGCCGTCTGCCGAAAGCAGGTAAAAACCAGCAATGGTACAAAATCAATGGTGACTATGTACTAGTCAACGATCGTAATGACAAGATTGTTCGAATCATCAACTAATCATTCTCTTTTCTGCCCTTCTAGCAGACACCTGAAGCTTGCTTCAGGTGTTTTTTTATATCTGTACTTCCACTTCAGTATTTTTTCATTAGAATCAAAGCTAGATCTTTAAATGTTGAAATAGGCACAGCCATGACTGCAGCAGAAACCTCACCGAGCAACACCTTGCAATATGTGCACTGGTTTCGCCATTCTGCGCCTTATATCAATGCTCATCGCAATAAAACTTTTGTGATCATGTTTGATGGTGAAGCAGTATTGCATGATAACTTTCAGCACATCATTCATGATATTGCCCTGCTCAATTCTTTAGGAATCCGTCTGATTCTGGTGCATGGCGCACGTCCGCAGATTAACCAGAATCTGGCTGCGAGTGGCTTCGAGACTCCCTTCCATCAGCAGCGTCGGGTCACAACACGTGAATCCTTAAGCTGTGTACTGAATGCAGTAGGATCAATCCGTTTACAGATTGAGGCGCTATTGTCTATGGGACTGGCCAACTCACCCATGTATGGTGCGCGCATTGATGCCGTTTCAGGAAATTTTGTGACAGCCAAACCTTATGGCATCCGTGATGGGGTTGATTTTCAGTTAACTGGTGAAGTTCGGGCCATTGATACCGATGCGATTCAACGTCATCTGGACAATCATAATATTGTGATTCTCGGTCCGACCGGCTATTCAACGACAGGTGAAGTTTTTAACCTTCTAGCTGAAGAAGTCGCAACCAAAACTGCGACTCGTCTCAAAGCCGATAAACTGATTATCTTGGGTCGACAGCATGGTTTACTCGACAGTAAGGGCCAGTTAAAACGGGAAGTAACCCCACAGCAACTGGATGACTATATTCTTTCTGATGAACAGGATATTGAAATTCGGCTCCAGCTCAAGGCCGCTCAGGAAGCTTCCCGAAATGGCGTCAATCGTGTTCATCTGATTTCATATACCTATGACGGCGCCCTGCTGGAAGAACTGTTCACCCGGGATGGTTCCGGCACCATGATCACCGATGCGCATTATGAAGAAGTGCGTATGGCCGACATTCAGGATGTTGGTGGCCTGATCCGCTTGCTTCGCCCCTTGGAAGAAGAAGGCATTCTGGTTTACCGTTCGCGTGAACGTCTGGAAAATGAAATTGACCAGTTTGCCGTAATTGAGCGTGACGGCATGATTCTGGCTTGTGCTGCCCTGTATCCGATTCCGACTACGGGCAATGAACTGCGTTCTGCAGAAATCGCCTGCGTTGCAGTAGATCCAAGTTACCGTCAATCCAACCGCGGTGGCCAGATCCTGCATTATCTGGAAGATAAGGCCAAAAGTCTGGGTATTCAGCAACTGTTTATTTTAACGACCCGTACTGCACACTGGTTTCTGGAACAGGGTTTTGAACCGACATCAATAGATGATTTGCCTGATGCCCGACAGGCTTTTTATAATTATCAGCGCAATTCAATTGTCTGTAAAAAGTCACTTTAAAGTGACTTTTTATTCGCTCTCATATCTCTATTTTAGATAACGATATTCATAAAACCTGTATTCAGCATAAAAATCCTATTGCTGATTTTCTAATAAGCATATCTGGCCACTTTATTTAGAATAAATAATTTTATATTTCATTGTCTTATATAAATAATTCTTTTTTCCTAAATTAATGTGTAAATCACTTTCCTGCATAAGTTTTGCACTTTTTTATTTATCTTTTTTCTTCATTAGAAATTCCTGAATAGTTATTTTTTTAGAAAAGTAAAAAGCTTTAGCGTATGCCTAAGTTCTTCATTTCACATTTCTAAATTTTCAGGAGTTTTGATTCATGCGCCAATCACACATTCAATTATTCACAAAAACTGCGGTCCTTAGTGCTGCGGTGGCTGGCGTGATGATGCTGTCTGGCTGTGGCAAAAAACAGGAAGCCGTGACCCTGAATATTGGTTTCCAGAAATATGGTGTACTGCCGATCTTAAAAGAACGTGGCACCTTAGAAACGTCATTAAAAGAACAAGGCGTGAATGTGAAATGGGTTGAATTCCCGGCTGGTCCTCAGTTGCTTGAAGGCTTGAATGTCGGCAGCGTATCTTTTGGTGAAGCCGGTGAAGCGCCACCGATTTTTGCTCAAGCAGCGAATTCAAATCTGGTCTATGTGGCCAACCAGCCTGAAGCACCGAAAGCTGAAGCGCTAATCGTACAGAAAGACTCGAAGATTCAATCCGTACAGGATCTGAAAGGCAAACGTGTTGCCTTAAATAAAGGCTCAAATGTTCATTACTTACTACTCAAAGTCCTTGAAGCCAATAATCTGAAACTCAGTGATATCGAAGTGGTTTACCTGCCACCTTCTGATGCCCGTGCCGCTTTCGAACGCGGTGCTGTCGATGCCTGGGTGATCTGGGATCCGTTCTTCGCTGCAGCAGAACATCAGATTGGTGCCCGTGTCATCGCCACGGGTGAGAACATCGTCAGTAATCATCAGTTCTATCTGGCAGATCGCAAGTTTGCTGAAGCCAACCCACAGATTATTGAAGCTGTCGTGAATGAACTCAACCTGACCACTGAGTGGGTTTCTGCTCATCAGGATGAAGCAGCCAAACTTCTGGAAAAACCGACAGGCCTGGCCTTTGATGTATTGAAAACATCTATTTCACGCATGGGCTTTGGGGTAAAACCACTCACTCCCGAAGTGGCACAAAAACAACAACAGGTGGCTGATGCCTTCTATGGCCAGCAACTGATTCCAGCCAAACTGAATATTCAATCTGCAATTATCGCGAAGTAAACCAAAGAACAATTTAGGGGATTTAATCATGACTCAACATCAGCTACACAACAAAGCAATCACATGGTTCAAGACCTCCAGTCATGGGATGAACGCTGCATTAGTTGCTTGCGCGATGTTGGGTTCAAGTGCCGCTTGGGCAGTGGATCCTTCAGTTAAACAGCTGCGTGTGGGTTATCAAAAAGCTTCTGTGAACCTGGTGATTGCACAGCAGCAAAAGCTGTTTGAAAAGGAATTTCCAAATGCAAAAATCAGCTGGAACGAATTTCCAGGCGGACCACAAATTCTAGAAGCACTGGCGGTAGGTTCTATTGATGTAGGTGCAACTGGAGATACACCTCCTGTCTACGCTCAGGCAGGCAATAAGCCATTGCACTATTTTGCTTATGAAACTGCAAAACCTTTATCTTCTGCCATTCTGGTCCAGCACAATTCCAAAATTACCAAGCTGAGCCAGCTCAAAGGTAAACGTGTTGGCGTGCACCGCGGTTCAAGCTCACATTATTTACTGGTACAGGCAGTACGCAAAGCGGGTCTGCAATGGACCGATATCCAGCCGGTCTGGCTAAGCCCTGCTGATGCGCGTGCAGCTTTCCAAAAAGGTGCGATTGATGCCTGGGCGATTTGGGATCCGTACTATGCTGCGGCTCAAGTAGAAGATAAAGCCAGAGTTTTATCTTCAGGCAAGGGCTTAAGTCCCAATTACACCTTTTACCTCGCTTCAGAAAATTTGATCAAAAATCACCCGCAAGCCTTAAAAGGCATTATCAAGCAGGTCAATGTTGCAGATAAATGGGTACAAAGCCATAAGGCTGAAACTGCAAGCATCTTTGCACAAAGTACCGGTCTAAAACCGATTGTCAGCCAGACCTTTATCCAG
Source organism: Acinetobacter sp. GFQ9D191M (assembly GCF_011174875.1). Taxonomy (NCBI): domain Bacteria; kingdom Pseudomonadati; phylum Pseudomonadota; class Gammaproteobacteria; order Moraxellales; family Moraxellaceae; genus Acinetobacter; species Acinetobacter sp. GFQ9D191M. Next base: position 15,153 of record NZ_JAALGV010000101.1, on the reverse strand, counting down.
CGTCGTCCGAATCCGTCTGGTGCTGCACCGCTCACCAAGAAAGTGATTGCCGATCAGCAGGAACTCGCAAACCATTTCAGCGAACTCAAGATCATTCCGAAATCTATCAATATTCAGCAAGCCGTTTGGGCAGGAAAATAATCTAAGGATCAAAGACATGAAAATTTTCTGGTTTATCCCGACACATGGCGACAGCCGCTACTTAGGTACCAGCAAAGGTGCACGCCAGGTTGATCATGCCTACATGAAGCAGATTGCGGTTGCGGTCGATAATCTTGGTTATGAAGGTGTATTAATCCCGACTGGCCGTTCATGTGAAGATCCATGGTTAACTGCAGCCAGCCTGATTGATGCCACTAAAAAACTGAAATTCCTCGTCGCGCTGCGTCCAGGTGTTACTACGCCTGCCCTGACTGCACGTATGGCTGCAACCTTTGACCGTCTGTCTGGTGGCCGTGTATTGCTGAACCTGGTGACGGGTGGTGATGAGCAAGAGCTAAAAGGCGACGGCGTTTATGAAGATCATGCAACACGCTACAAGACTGCAGCTGAATACACCACCATCTGGCGTGAAATCCTGACCCGTTCACATACCGGCGAAAGCTTCACTTTCCATGGTGAACGCTTAAGTGTGGACGATGCCAAACTGCTTTATCCACCAATTCAAAAACCATATCCACCACTCTGGTTCGGTGGTTCTTCAGATGCAGCCGTTGAACTGGCCACTGATCAGGTTGACACTTACCTGACTTGGGGTGAGCCGCCTGCAGCAGTGAAAGAAAAAATTGAAAATGTGCGTGCCAAAGCGGAAGCGAAAGGTCGCAAGCTGAGCTACGGTATCCGTCTGCATGTGATCGTGCGTGAAACCAATGAAGAAGCATGGAGAGCAGCAGACGAGCTCATCCAGTATGTGGATGATGCCACCATTGCTGCTGCACAAGCGAAATTCAAGCAAATGGACTCTGTCGGCCAACGTCGTATGGCTGAGCTGCACAATGGCGACCGTAGCAAACTCGAAGTGTCTCCAAACCTGTGGGCAGGTGTAGGTCTGGTACGTGGCGGTGCAGGTACAGCGCTTGTAGGAGATCCAGAAACTGTCGCAGCACGTATTCAGGAATATGCTGATCTAGGTATCGATACCTTCATTTTCTCAGGCTACCCACATCTGGAAGAATCGATCCGTTTTGCGGAACTGGTATTCCCATTACTTCCGCTTGAAACTCAGCAAAAACTGGCTCAGCCAAACCTGACTGGTCCATTCGGTGAGATTGTGGCAAATAACTACACTCCAGATGAGAACAAGAAGGCTGAGAGTATTCAGGAGCCAGCTTAATGTCGAAAGTCGTTTCAGTTGAAACCCTCGCAGAAAAGAAGGTTTCACGTGGAACACAGCTTGGGCAGCGTTTGCTGCCCTGGTTAGTTCCTGTCGGATTAATTCTACTCTGGCAAATCGCGTCGAGTACCAGTTTGCTGGAAAGCCGCATTTTGCCTGCACCAAGTGCCGTAGTCATCGCGTTCTGGAATTTGCTGCTCAGCGGTGAATTGTGGACACATGTCAAAGTGAGTGCTGGCCGTGCCTTAAGTGGTTTATTAGTAGGTGGTGGTCTAGGGCTGATTTTGGGTCTACTGAATGGTTCATCCAAAACGGCTTCTACCCTGCTGGATACCACCTTGCAAATGATCCGTAATATCCCGGCTCTGGCCTTAATTCCACTGGTGATTCTCTGGTTCGGGATTGATGAATCAGCCAAGCTGTTCCTAGTCGCGATTGGTGTGTTTTTCCCAATCTACATCAATACCTATCATGGGATTCGTTCAGTCGATCCCCAGCTGATTGAAATGGGTAAAAGCTATGGCCTGACTCGCTGGCAGCTTTATAAAGAAATCATCCTGCCAGGGGCAATGCCTTCAATTCTGGTCGGCCTACGTTTTTCACTTGGTCTGGTCTGGGTACTGCTGATTGTGGCTGAAACGATTTCTGCCCAGTCCGGTATCGGTTATATGACCATGAACGCGCGTGAATTCCTGCAAACTGATGTCGTACTGGTGGGTATTTTACTGTATGCCCTGCTCGGTAAACTGGCAGATGTCCTAGCCGTGGCCTTAGAACGATTCCTGCTGCGCTGGCATGCTGGCTATCAAAAATAATTGAAAAAATATTGAGGAGCATGTGATGACTGATCTCAGCTTAGGGCGTCTTGCCAATGATCCGACTGCAGTGCAGGAGCCTGCTGCAACCGATATCAATCCCAATGCCGTTGCGGGTGCCGAAATCATTATTGAACAGCTGCACAAGTTCTATGGCTCAGTGAAGGTACTGGAAGATCTGGACCTGCATATTCAGCCGGGTGAATTTCTGGCGATTGTTGGCCGTAGTGGCTGTGGTAAAAGTACCCTGCTCCGTCTGATTGCAGATTTAGAAAAACAGAGCTATGGCGAAATTAAATTCAAGTCCGCACGTCATATCCGTGAAGGCATCACCGCTGATGATATCCGCGTGATGTTCCAGGATCCGCGTTTATTGCCATGGCGCAGCATCGAACAGAATGTGCAACTCGGCCTACCAAAAGACCAGCATGACAATGCTTCACAAATGCTGGAGAAAGTCGGCTTAAAAGAAAAAGCCGGGCTTTGGCCTTCACAACTGTCTGGTGGTCAGCGTCAGCGTACAGCTCTTGCACGTGCCTTGTCACATAAGCCGCGTATTTTATTACTAGATGAACCACTTGGTGCGCTGGATGCCCTGACCCGTCTGGATATGCAGAATCTGATTGAAAAATTATGGACTGAACAGGGCTTTACCGCGATTCTGGTCACCCATGACGTGAGTGAAGCCGTACAACTGGCAGACCGGATTATCCTGTTAGATAAAGGCTATATTGCCAAAGAGTTCAAAGTTGATCTTCCACGTCCACGACAAAAGAATGTGAAATTCGCCGAACTTGAACAGCAGGTTCTGAATGCCGTTCTGGCAACCTAAAATGTGAGGGAATCTGGAATAACTGTTTATTCTGGATTCCTTATTTCGAATCAAGAGAATATCTGTCTCACTGATTATTTATTCAGCAATTGGCAAAATTTCAACTTCATTCATTAATTTTATTTTAACTTTATGATGCTTCAAGGTAATAATTACTACTTAAAAAATCATCAACCTTTTCAAAAGCTTGGTTTTTAATTCCTGCGCCTTAAACCGATACTAATTATATCTTTAATCTAAAGAATAAATCATCATTATTCATAAAATTAGCACCTGACTTGATGCACAAATCTGATGATTTGACGTACAATTAAAAATTCCCTTTTTAATTGTTTTTAATATTTGCTGATGGAACAAAAAAAGAGTACTCAAAAACGCAACCAGCTGCTGAATGCTGCACTCGATGTTTTTTCCCTATACGGTTTTAATGGGGCGAGTTTAGATGAGATCGCGCAAATTGCAGAAATGCATAAGTCGAATATTTTCTATTATTACGAAAATAAAGAGGCGCTCTATGTAGAGGTTTTAACGACCGTTCTACAAAAATGGCTGGCACCTTTACAAATGCTAGAAGCTGATCTTGAGCCTGAAGAAGCGATTACCAATTATTTGATGCAAAAAATTGAAGTATCGCGTACCCAGCCTAAAGCTTCACGCCTGTTCGCTCTGGAAGTGATTCAGGGTGCGCCGCACATTTTAGAAATCTTAAAAGGTCCATTGAAAAAACTGGTCAAGCGTAAAGCCAAAGTGATTTCAAACTGGCAGGAACAAGGCAAAATTTCTAAAGATATCGATCCTGAACTGCTGATTCTGAATATCTGGGCCGTGACCCAGAACTATGCAGATTTCGCAACCCAGATGGAAATGGTAACAGGCAAGACCTTGCGTAACCGCAGCATGCAACAACGGATTATCCAGCATACTGTACATATGATGCTGTACGGCATACTTCCGCGTACACAAGAAAAATAGGTCAATGCAAAAATCATTTGGCATACGGCCATAAATTTTATGGTCGCCGACCCCTTCTCTCACCCTTTATTATTATTTTAACGTTTGATATAAATTCAATAATTTCTGCGCACCTAGCAGCAGATTCTCTTCCCAGTCCAAATGAGCACTATCATCTGCACCGTCAGTAATATATTTAACTGAAATCAGGCGCACATCCAATTTTCTACATACCTTGGCCAGCGCATAGCCTTCCATATCCACCAGCTGACAAGCCACTTTTGGTAAGCCTGTTTCAAAGCTATCCCCTGTTCCACAAACCCCTTTCGGTAAATGGGCAAAGAACGGTTCCAGATCAATTGCGCCTGGCAAATGATCATCCATCGGGGTAATACCAACTTCAAATCCTAGTGGTGAAACATCCATATCACGTTGCACAAAACGCTTAACTTCAACCAGTTCATGCGCCTTGAAATGGGAACTGCCTGCGGTGCCGAGATTAATCAGGGTTTTACAGCGAGTTTTCTGAATCACTTCAAAAGCCTTAAAAGCAGCATTGACCTTGCCGATGCCACTATAGTGGACTTCCACACCTTCTGCTTCGAACAAACCTTTGGATTCACTGGCCAATGCCATAATGAGCGCCGAATCTGACATGCAAACTACCCGAGACTGAGAAAACCGTGACATTAGAAAGCAAAATCCAGGCAATGAAAAGCGGGTTTTTAGATTTCTGTTTTGCAGATCTCATGCTTAAATAACCGCAGAAGATTCTTGGATGGCACACTTTCTTCTTGATGTGTTTCGTGATTTTTCAATAATTTTTTTGCATAAAAACACAACAGCAAGACGAATCGTTGAGATTATGGCAATATATAGCCTTTCCTATTTTTTAATTCCCTGATTTCGCCTATGCAGCTGCTCCGTCTCAATGCTTTAGCGTCACATTCTGAATTGCCAAAAACCGCCGTTACGATTGGTAATTTTGACGGCGTGCATCTGGGTCATCAGGCCATGATCAAACAGTTAAAAGCTGTTGCAGAAGCTGAACAACTAAAAACTGTTGTGATGATCTTCGAGCCACAACCGCTTGAATTTTTTAAAGGTTATGAAGCACCGCCGCGTATTTCCTCATTGCGTGAAAAGGTAGAATATCTAAGCGAACTGGGTGTGGACTATATTGCGGTCGCCAAGTTTGATCATCATTTCCGAAGCCTGAGTGCCGAAGCCTTTGCCGACATTCTGAAAGATAAACTGAATGCAGCACATCTGGTCTTGGGGGATGATTTTCACTTTGGTAAAAACCGTCAGGGCAATAGTGAATTCCTGCGAGATTACGGATTTAAGGTCACCAACCTGCATACTATTGCGTTAGATGGTGAACGGGTCAGTTCTACCCGCATCCGTCAGACCCTGCAAGCGGGCGACCTGGCTCTGGCAGCCAAATTACTGGGACGTCCTTATAGTATCACTGGCCGGGTGCAATACGGCGACCAGATTGGCCGTACCATTGATTTCCCGACCATTAATGTCCGGTTAAACCGGCATAGACCCTGTCTGCAGGGTATTTATGGGGTTGAAGTCGTCTGTGAAACCGGATCACTCAGCGCCAAGGTTCAGCAAGAAAATCCTGAACAGCCGGGTATTGCCGGCTATGATCAGGGCAGCCTGTTTGGTGCCGGTCATGTAGGTACCCGCCCTGCAATCAAACAGACTCATCCGGAATGGCGATTAGAAGTACATTTTCCTGATGTTTCTGCTAATCTGTATGGCCTGTTAATGCGGGTAACCTTCTTGAATTATCTGCATGGCGAAAAAGATTATCCTTCGCTTGAAGCGTTAAAGGCCGGAATTGATGATGATGTTGAGAAACTGCTTGAGTTTCGTCGAAAACACCCCACATTTCCCTTTTAATGTCCCGTATTTTTATTGTAAAACGTGTCAGTCTAATGACTGATTAAATTGGAAGACAACTTGCATGAGCGATAAGCAAACTCCTGAAAATGCAGTGGATTATAAAGCCACGCTGAACCTCCCAGGTACTGACTTTGCAATGAAAGCAAATCTGGCAGTACGTGAAGCGAAATGGTTAGAAGAGTGGTATGCCGATGACATTTATCAGCAGATTCGTGCATCGCGAATTGGCAAGAAAAAATACGTGCTTCATGATGGCCCTCCATATGCCAATGGCCAGATTCACCTAGGTCATGCAGTCAACAAGGTACTTAAAGACATCATCATTAAAAGCCGCATCATGGACGGCTTTGATGCGCCTTATGTGCCAGGCTGGGATTGTCACGGTCTTCCAATTGAACTGAAAGTTGAAGAAAAAGTCGGTAAGGTCGGTGTCAAAGTGGATGCGCCCACTTTCCGTAAAGCTTGCCGCGAATATGCATTGAGCCAGGTTGAGCTACAGAAAAAAGACTTCATCCGTATGGGTGTGTTTGGCGACTGGAGCAATCCTTACCTCACCATGAACTTCAAGCAGGAAGCCAACATTGTACGTTCACTCGGTGAAATCGCGAAAAATGGCCATATCCAGCCAGGTCTTAAACCGGTGAACTGGTGTCTGGACTGTGGTTCAGCACTGGCTGAAGCTGAAGTTGAATATGAAGATAAAAAATCAGATGCAATCGATGTGGGTTTCACCGTGGTTGATCTGGCGGATCTGTCTGCACGTTTAGGTGTTGAAGTTAAAGACTCAACTGATATCGTGATCTGGACGACTACGCCTTGGACCCTGCCTGCGAACCAAGCGGTTGCCCTGCATGCTGAAATTGAATATCAGTTGGTCGTTGCACGTGGTGAAGATAAAGCTGCACAAAACTTTATTCTGGCTAAAGATCTGGTTGAATCTGCAACTGAGCGTTATGGCTTTAATGCGGTTGAAGTGATTGCAGATTTTGCCGGTGCGAAACTTGAGAATCTGGTACTGCAACATCCTTTAATTGCTGAGCGTCAAGTGCCAGTCATTCTGGGTGAACACGTTATCGCAACCAGCGGTACTGGCGCTGTACATACTGCGCCTGGCCACGGTGTGGACGATTATAAAGTTGGTCTGCTGTATAACCTGAAAGTGGATAATCCTGTAGGTGGTAATGGTGTGTATTTACCGACTTCACCACTATTTGCAGGCGAGCACATCTACAAGGCCAATCCCCAAATTATTGCGGCACTTGGCGAAGCTAACAAGCTATGGGCACATAAGCCTATCAAGCATAGCTACCCGCACTGCTGGCGTCATAAAACTCCAATCATCTTCCGTGCGACCCCACAATGGTTCATCAGCATGGATGAAAAAGGTCTGCGTCAGGGCGCATTGAATGCCATTGAAAATGACATCAGCTTCGTTCCGGATTGGGGTAAAAACCGTATCCAGGCAATGATCGAAGGCCGTCCGGACTGGTGTATCTCACGTCAACGTACTTGGGGCGTGCCAATCCCATTCTTCGTGCACAAAGACACCAATGAACTGCACCCACGTACACCTGAACTGATCGAAGAAGTGGCTAAACTAATCGAACAGGAAGGTATTGATGCCTGGTATAACCGTGAAGCCAAAGACTTTATTGGTAATGATGCTGAGCAGTACAACGCAGTTCGCGATACCTTAGACGTATGGTTTGACTCTGGTACAACTCACTATGCAGTGCTGCGTGACCGTGAAGAGTTAACTGATCCAGCTGATTTATATCTTGAAGGTTCTGACCAACACCGTGGCTGGTTCCAGTCTTCATTATTGACCTCTATGGCAATCAATCAACGTGCGCCATATAAAGGTCTGCTGACTCACGGTTTCGTGGTCGATGAGAAAGGCCGCAAGATGTCGAAATCGCTGGGTAATATCATTACTCCGCAAGACATTATCAAGAACATGGGTGCAGACGGCCTGCGTTTCTGGATCGCTTCAGCAGATTACCGTTATGAAATGACCGCAGGTAAAGAAATCTTTAACCGTGCATCAGATGGTTACCGTCGTATCCGTAATACTTTGCGTTTCTTGCTGGCAAACCTGAATGGCTTCAATCCGGCAACTGATGCCCTACCTGTAGATCAACTGATTGCACTGGATCAATACATCCTGCAACGCGCCAATGATGTACAGGAAACCATCAAGAAAGCATATGAAGATATGAACTTCCATATCGTGACCAATGCCTTGACCAATTTCTGCATTAACGACCTTGGTGGTTTCTACTTAGACATCATCAAAGACCGTCAGTACACTACTAAAGCAGACTCGCAGGCACGTCATTCTGCGCAAACTGCACTGTATCATCTGGTTCAAGCTTTTGTACGCTGGATGGCGCCAATCCTGAGTTTTACTGCTCAAGAAGCGTGGCCATTGATTCCGGGTCAAAGCGAGAAATATGTCTTTACTGCTGAATGGTACGATATTCCAGTTTCAGCACAGGCAAACCTGTTATCTGAAGCAGACTGGCAAACCCTGATTGCAGTGAAATCTGCGGTGAACAAGCACATTGAAAATGCGCGTAATGAGAAACTGGTGGGTTCAAATCTGTCTGCCAAAGTTGAGTTATGGGCCAATGATGAGCTGAAAGCTGTTCTAGACCGTCTGGGTGATGAGCTGCGTTTCGTTCTGATCACTTCTCAGGTAATCGTGAATCCGTTTGATGCTGCTCAAGGCAATGACGCTGAACTTGAAGGTCTACGCGTGAAAGTATCTGCGGCAGATGGCGAGAAATGCGTACGCTGCTGGCACGTGCTTCCTGATGTGAATACACATGCCTCACATCCAGGACTATGCGGTCGTTGTATTATTAACCTCCCGAGCGGCCAAGGTGAAGAGAGAAAATATGCCTAACCCACAGCAGAAAAAGGGTCTGTTTCAGTTCTATCCTCACAATTTGTGGTGGATCGGACTGGCTATTCTGGCGATCATTTTAGATCAATGGACCAAATGGATTGCGGTAACACATCTGGAATATGCAGATCCGGTGCCCGTCCTGCCCTTTTTAAATTGGACACTGTTACATAACTATGGCGCTGCCTTTAGTTTCTTGTCCGATGCCGGTGGCTGGCAACGTTATTTCTTTACTTCTCTTGCAGGCTTAGTGTCTGTGGTTTTCGTGTTCTGGCTGATGCGTATGCCAAAGAGCATGAAAGTATTACCATTAGCGGTTGCCCTGATTCTGGGTGGTGCTATTGGTAACCTGATTGATCGCATTTCTTTGGGTTATGTGGTTGACTTTATTCATGTCTATTATCAGAACAGCCACTTCCCTGCTTTTAATATTGCGGATAGTGCCATTACTTTAGGTACGATTCTGCTGCTGATTGATACGTTTTTCCTGGAAAAACACCGAATTCAACGTGCACAGGCGCAACATGACTGATTTTATTAATCCTAACGAGGAAACTCGTGTTGAAGACGGCTCTAAAGTCGAGCTTCATTTTTCTGTCGCGATCGAAAGTGGCGTAGAAATTGACAATACCCGTAGCCGTGAAGAACCGGTAAGCCTGACCATTGGTGATGGCAACCTATTACCAGGTTTTGAAAAAGCCTTGATGGGCTTGCGTGCTGGTGACCGTCGTACCGTCAGCCTCCCGCCCGAAGAAGCTTTTGGTCCGTGGAATCCTGAAAATGTCCAAAAATTTGATACGGTGAAATTTGGCGAACGTCCGATCGAAGGTCACATGATCGAGTTTGAAGACAAGGCCAAATCGACTTTGTATGGCGTAGTAAGATCCGTAAATGATGATATTACCGAAGTGGACTTTAATCATCCGCTTGCAGGTAAAAATATCACCTTTGAAGTCGAAATCTTCAAAGTTACTCCAGCTGGCCAGCAAGGCGTGAAGCTGATGTAATATCGGCTAATCACATGATTTAAAAGAGCTCCTTCGGGAGCTTTTTTAGTTTCTGGATACAAATCCTCTCTAGTCTCTGTTCAGAAATCTGATTAATTTAATTTGATGAGCATGCGATAAGAAAGGGAAAGATATGAAAATTTATATTGTGGTTGGCAGTGTGCGTGAAGGACGTACAGCAATTAAGGTCGCACATTGGGTACTACAGGAAATTAAAAAATATGGTTTTAGCACGCTTGAAACCGAACTTGTCGACTTAAAAGAATGGGACCTTCCGCTTTTTGCTGGTTCTCATCCCCCATTGACCGGTATTTATGATCAGCCGAAACAGCAGGAATGGGCTGACTTTATTGCCCTTGCGGATGCATTTATTTTTATCAGTCCCGAATATAATCATGGCTATAGCCCGGCATTAAAAAATGCGCTGGATTATCTGGCCAAGGAATGGCAAGGCAAGCCGGCAGCCTATATAGGTTATGGCGTCACTAATGGCTCACGTTCCATTGATCAGATCCGCCAGGTCGGCACTCAGCTCGGTATGGTGGATACCAATGCGATTGTAGAGCTGCGAGACATTTTTAGTCGCAATAAAGACTACAGCTTTGAAGGGAATGAATTCGACAATAAAACACTCAGAGATGTCGTGGATAAGCTGATCCAGTATGTCAGTGCCTGAGGACGACAGCGATGTGCGCTTTAGCCTACAGGCAGCGCAGAATTTGTCGGCTATTCTCACTTTCAGTTCAAGGCTATAGTTTGATTCATAGACAGACAGGAAGTCTGCAAAGCGATACAACAACAATAAAAAGCGCAGAGTAACAGGACGTTGACAGGTCAGACAGGAGTCAGATCTGAAAAGCAAATCCAGAAAAGCCTCAACAGGATGTTGGGGCTTTTTTGTATTTAAAATCTGGTATTTTTTTAAAAAATCAGATCTCTATATTAAAGCCTAAATTGACATCACAGGCTGCTTGTCCGCCTCGGATTCCCCAGTTTTCCAATGGACTTTCCTGCAGATGAATCAGGATATGGTCAGACGGAATGCCCAGTTTTCCCAAGCTTTCTACACTCTGTTGATACAGTTTGCGCTTGGTCTCCAGACTTCGGCCAGCGAAGCAGTCAATACTGATCTAGGTAAAATATTCAGGCTGGGCCAGATGAACCATATATTGAAAACGATGGGCTTCATGCACCACTAGCCGGATATTACGGTCATAGTCAGGCAGTTGAAAGGCATTTTTCACACAGTGAAATACGCTGTCGAGTAACTGCTCTTCATCAGCCTGGGAATATTGCTGCCGGACTTCAATTTGAACGGTAGGCATGTGCTTCTCCTTTCTATTATGTTATGGAATTTTTTTAAATATTTTTTTATTGAATAGAGAGATGAGCTTCAATAAGGTCTTCTATCTCTACCATATCGTAAAATTGTCCTGATAACTTGGGATTTGATCGGACAAATATTTTCAAGTGAGCTTGTCGCCTCTGGCCTACAGCAGATGCGGTCAATGCCTCTACTCGGTCTTTCTGACTCAGGCTATATTGAGTGCATACCAAGACAGGAAGCCTTGCAAAAACAAGAATAAAACATCGGCAGGATGCTGATCGATACCGGAGGAAAGGTATCTGAGCTAAATTTGAAAAGGCCCTCACAGGAGTTGGGGCCTTTTTCTTTCATTGTGTTATTAACTATTTAGCTTTTTACTAAGGTGCGGTCATCTTAAGCAACTTGGCTTTTGGACCATCTTCAATCACCCAGAGTGAGCCATCTTTGGCCTGGATCGCACCACGAATCCGCTCTTTCATATCCAGTCGCTGTATTTCTTTCGCAGGATTTTGAGTGGTATCGATTACAATCATTGCCTGAGAAGACAGACCTGTAGCAATGGCTTTATTTTTCCATTGAGGAAAGCTATTGCCAGTATAGAACAGCAAGTCTGAAGGAGAAATTACCGGAGTCCAATCTAATGCTGGTGCTTCAAACTCTGGTCGGGTACTGTGATCTGGAATCGGCTTGCCATCATAATGATCCCCATTGGAGACGATTGGATAGCCATAATTTTTGCCTTTTATCACTTTATTCAGCTCATCACCACCTTTTGGACCCATTTCAATCACCCAAAGCTGCCCTTGTGGATCAAATGCCAAACCGAGAGGATTACGGTGTCCCAGACTCCAGACCTGCTTGGCAATTTCGCCCTGATTCATAAATGGATTATCGGAAGGGATTGAACCATCATCATTCAGACGAATAATCTTGCCGGCATTGGATTTCATGTCTTGAGCTGGATTAAATTGCTGACGTTCACCCGAACTGATCCAGAGTTTATTGTCTGAGCCAAAGATAATCCGGTGCCCATAATGGCCTTGTCCTGAAGAAAATTTCGGTACCTGACTCCAGATTTTCTTAATCTGAGTAAGTTGTGGCGTGCTCTTAGTGAGATCGAGCTTGCCACGAACCACCACTGCACCATAACCACCCTGTCCCTGTTCGGCATAACTGAGATATACCCACTGATTCTTGGCAAAGTCAGGATGGAGTGCGATATCGCCTAAGCCCCCTTGTCCACCATAGGCCACTTGAGGAATACCCTGAACAGTTTGAGTGCTACGATTGGCTGGATTAAATAATTTTAATTTTCCAGATCTTTCAGTAATCAGTAAACGCTGATCTGGCAGCTCAGTGAGTGCCCATGGCTCATTCAACTGCGCAAATTCTTCGACTTTATAGGCTTGCTGTGTGGTTTTGGCAGCGGATTGTCCAGCGGGCGGTGCTGAAGTCTTGTCTTGGGCACAGGCAGTCAGGCTATAGGAACCCAAGCCTAATAATAAAATTGCTGCTATTTGAGTCTGTTTCATTGTTATTCTTCATGCTAATTTCATTCAGATAAGTACCAATTTAGCATTCCGGACAGCGGCTAAAATAATAAAAAAGTAAAGGAATCGTAAACGGATATAACATAATCTCAATAAGATAGCTGATGCATTGATTGAGTTTTTTATTATTTAATACAGGCTGAATCGCGAAGAATTTTCGCCTGATACAACTGCTGATCGGCTGTTTTCAGTAAACGATCAACATTTTTATAAATATGCTCTGCATCCATAATCGCTGCTCCGACACTGATACTGATCCAGGTTTTGTCATCCCCACGATTGGCGTGTTCTAAATTGAGCTGACGAATAACCTCACAAAGTTGCTCGGCAAAAGCTTCGGCTTCCTGCGAGGAAATATCTGCCAGTAAAACCGCAAATTCCTCTCCACCATAGCGGGCCAGAAAGCCATTTTCAGGCAATATTTGCTGAATGGTTCGAACCAGTGTTTTTAAAATATAGTCACCTTTGAGATGGCCATAATAGTCATTATAGTTTTTAAAATAATCCACATCGATCATATAAACAGCCAGCGAAGATTGGTTTGCTATCGCATGCTCATATTGCTGCTGAAGCTGTTCATTTAAGGCAAAGCGATTATAGGCACCTGTCAGCGAATCCAGCCTCACCTGCTGCGCGAGTTTCTCATTGAGCAAGGTGATATCACGCGTACGGTCCCGAACCTTCTGATCAAGTTCTTTATTCAGGCGCAAAAGCTGATTGTTTAACAACTCGGTATTAATACTTTGCACCGCATAATCACGGCTGAGCTGAAAGGTAATTAAAATAAAATAGGCACAAGATGTATAAAATGCAATTTCAACTGAATCTATTACCTTTAAAGCAAGTAAATAGTCATGCAGGAAGGTCAAGCAGACCAGCACCACCGCAATAGAATTGATCTTGGAATAACGCACATGCGATTTATGCATGCGATAAGCGCCATAAAGCAGATTAATAAAAACCAGTACTGCAATACTAAAGCTCTGGAAAAAGAAGCTCTGGAATATATAAGGCAGCGTAAACAGGGTCACAGCCACATTGATACTAATTAACAAAGCTGTGATTTTTAATAAATAAGGATTTAACAGTCGATACGGAAATAAATATATATAAATCAAGAAGAACAGAGTTGCCAATTCGGTCAGTAAATACTCAAATCGTGTGCCCCATACCCAGGAAATATTCGTGAATAAAGTATAAATAAATGGAACTGCAAAGAAGCTACGCAGGCTCAAGCACAGAATAAATAACCCTAGAAACAGCAGCAAATTACCTGCTTGCGTTTTAAGGCTGCGAAATACTGCAAAGAACACCATAAAGCAGCCAATCATCAGCAGAACGCCACTGATCACACTTAAAGGAATCACCTGATCATAAAACTTATCCAGAATAGGCTGGTTAAAGCCAATAAACATGCTGTTTTCCAGCCCGCCACGGATATGGTGATAACTTGAAGCATGAATGGTAATCGTCACTTCCCGCTGTGAGGGAAAGAAAGAAGCCAGCTTTGGCGCCATCATGGTCTGATGCTGACCGTGTATGCCCACCTTCCCTACTTCAATCAGGAGATGATCATCGACATACATGCGATAAGCCCCATACTGGTATGGTACGTAAACATAAACCGCATGATTAATGGCTGATTCAGGCAGCCTAAAGGTTTTTTGAAAAGTTCCAATATGGTCTTTATGACCTGTTAAAGTCAGGAAAGAATTAGGTAAATGAACTTTTTCAGCAGCAAGGGGCTGATTAGAGGAATTTAATTGGGACGATCGCTGCTCAGAAGTGGGATCAATCAGCTGATTGGGATAAAAATCCCATTCGCCATCAAGTTTGACATACTGATGATGATCAAAATTTAATTCTGTTACAGCGTATAGCTGTGGAGAAATCAAACTGAGCCATATCAACACAAATGTGTTTATGTGAGAATCTGCTGCATATGACTCAGAGAATAAAAAAATATTTACACGAGTAGTATAACATTTTACAACTGATCAGAGATTATACAGCCGTAAAAAATTAGTCGTTAAAGAGAGAAAAGTGATTATATAAATATAAAAAAAGCCCCCTGCGTGAGCAGAGGGCTTTTGGAATAATGAGCTGGCGATGACTTACTCTCACATGGGAGACCCCACACTACCATCAGCGCTAAGAGGTTTCACTTCTGAGTTCGGGAAGGGATCAGGTGGTTCACTCTTGCTATGGTCGCCAGCACAACTGGTATGCTTACTCGCTATGGTCTTATCTACGTTGCTTGCGCTTCGTTTGCCTAGCTTTCTTCAAATAGAATGCATTAACAGATGTATCTGAGTTCTTGCGAGTAGAACTAAGCAGTGCTTAATTATACTCTCATTTGTTCGATTAGCTTAACTAAATCAAGTTTTCGTCTGATCGTTAGATCAATATGAAATCAATTGATGCTTTATATACAACTGCTTGGGTGTTGTATAGTCAAGCCTCACGAGCAATTAGTATTGGTCAGCTTCATACATCACTGCACTTCCACATCC
>NZ_JAALGV010000100.1:0-1904 GCF_011174875.1 Acinetobacter sp. GFQ9D191M | reverse complement strand
AACTACATTGTGGACAGGTTGGATTTTAGAGATAAGAAAAACTTCTAGGGCATTTGCTAAATAAGCCGTATCACGTTCAAAGCCTATTGTAATGATGGATCCAGCATCTTTCAGTCTTGGATCTATCGCAATATATTCAGTTTTATCTTCATTCCATCGGCAATATTTCATTACCCTGGCGCTTAAGCCATTACCACGATAACGGCCAGCACCTCTAGAAGTCCCAACACCGATATAAGTCACTAAATCCCCTTTGACAAACGCATATACACCTTGTTTATCGTAATTAGGAATTTTTCCAAAATTAAAATGTACTGGTGACCATTCAGGAGGCTTTCCTAATAGGTCTACATTCCAGTGATGTTCGAAGAATAATTCTGTATTACGTATTAACTTATTAAGTGTTGGATCTTCCACTACTTATCCCTCAAAATTTATAAATTAAAAAGCTTTCGGTCACGCTCATCTGTTAAATACTTATCCATCTGAGCAATTAATTTAGCTCTGGCTTGTTCATCATCTTCAGTGATCTTTAGCATACAGGATCCAATTAAAATTTTGCGTCTGGTATCATCCTTTCGAGCTTGTTCTTTCTCTTTAGCACGTTCTCTTGCCAGTGCTGCCTGTCTTTGAGCCTTTAACTGCTTTAGCTTTTCTTCCTGTGCTTTGATTTTGCTGTCTAGTGTTTCAGTAACGCTCATTAATCCAATACCATCATCCTGGGAAACCATCCCTAACATAAGCGCACTTGAATATGCATTCAAGGTGCTATATGTATAGTAATGTTTTCCTCGAAGAGCGCACTTATGCAAACTTCGTTTGCAAGTACGATTGGGGTCTCCCCAATACCCCGACAACCGTATCCACGGTTGTACTTCACTACGTGAAAATTTAAAAGCGAAAATAGGCATGGCGATTTACCACTTTTCAGTCAAAACCGTAGCACGATCAGCAGGGCGTTCCGCTACTGCTGCGATTGCCTATCGGGCAGGTGAAAAGATCTATTGTGAACGTGAGGGCCGAGAACATGATTACAGCCGAAAAACAGGTGTGGAATATAAAGAAATTTATTTACCCGAAGGCGCACCAGAACATTTAAAAAACCGGGAAAGACTCTGGAACGAAGTTGAACAACGGGAAACCCGAAAAAACTCGACAGTTGCCCGAGAATTTGAAATCGCTTTTCCAAGTGAATTAAATCAGGAACAACGCCTGGCCATGCTCGAAGAGCTATGCGCCAGTATCGTGGACAGACACCAGGTAGCCGTCGATGCCTGTATTCATGCACCGCATACTGGATCTGGTAGTGATGAACGCAATTATCACGCGCATATCCTGATGAGCACACGCAAACTTACTCAGGAAGGCTTCACCGAGAAAACCCGGGAACTGGATCAGAAACACAGTGGAGAAATCGAACACTGGCGCGAACACTTTGCCGATATCTGCAATATGCACCTGGATCTGGCTGGATACACTGCCCGAGTCGACCACCGCAGCTACAAAGACCAGGAGAATGGTTTAGAAGCCACGCTGCACGAAGGGCCGAAAGTCACCGAACTGCGCCGAAAAGGGATTGAGACCGAAATCAGCCGAAGCAATGACGAAATCAAACAGAGAAATCAGGCTCAGCTGCAATACAGCAAAAATATGGATCTGCTGATTGCTGAAAATGAGATCAAACTCAGCACACTGAAAACAGAACAGCAGATCCAAATCAAAAATAGCGCTAAAACGCCACCAATTGACGAAAAAGCCCTGTTTGAGGAAAAACAGAGGGAAACCCTTGGCAAAGTGCTAAAACGCGAAATCAGCGCAAAAGACGCGAATCTAGACCTGGATTTCATGCAGCGTAATCTCAAACAAGCCGAAATAACCCTGACCAAGCACCACAAACATCAAAA